>NZ_SCFG01000023.1:0-76028 GCF_022496645.1 Pseudomonas sp. TMW22089 | reverse complement strand
ATTACATCGAGATGTTTTACAACCCAAAACGACGCCACAGTTTCAACAATCAGCTGTCACCGGTAGAGTTTGAAAAGCGTTACGCAGCGAGCCTGGAGAGTGTCTAGGAAACCCGGGGCGATTCAGAAGGCTTCTGTTGTGCTTGGGTAACGCGACAGGCGACCAGGATGAAAGGCTCTTGAAGTTGTACTCGGGGCCTTTGTACGTTAAAGACCTTATGCCGACTACGATGCGTTTATATTGCTGCCTGTCAGGTCTTTTGGAGGTTTGATAGTCGCCTATAAATGTGCCTAAAGAACCAGAGACAACATCGATGCACGCCTTGTCTAGCGCGGTTTCATAATCAGCCGCCGCATATGTTCCAACGCTGCCATGATTGGAATAGAATTTTTGTAGCGGCGACAATTTTTCTTCGGGATACTGGGGGGTATATTTATCGCCCTCGAAATAGTATTCGATGTACCCTCGCGAAATATCGACCCTGTTATAGGTCTTTCTCTTTTCTATCACGTCTTCGAACGTGTACCAGCGCTGCTCAATTAGTCTGTGCTCGACTTCCAGTCCGCTCGCCAAAACCTTTAAAGAAAGCGCGGAGCCGAACAGGATAGCTGCAATCACACTATTTTTCATGGGCTCACCTGAGGCAGGGTTTTTAAATTTTTATTTATTTTAATCGGTGTGTGATAGTGGTGTAGATTTATCTAATGGACACATCAACATCATCAATTGAATGGCCTCGCTTTTTATAAGCATCCAATGACTTATGAGAGTGTGCGAGGGCATTGGGTGCAAGGGCCCGAGTGTTCAAATCACTCGGTCCAGAGCATGTTTTCAATGATCAGGTCCAACTTCCGCGAGTCGGGCTTTTTCATGGGTGTGACTTTTGCGCCACCTCTGCGCGTTGATCCGGGCCTGTTCAGGTCACTGGGCCTTGGCACGCTTGATGTCACTTATGATTTGCCGCGCGATAGCCTGTACCTGCTCTTCGGTCATGGCCGACATGACGCCTTCCCAGGCTGAAGATGAAGTGTCGTAGGTCCGGGACCCGATCAACTGGCCTGACTTCAAGTCTGTAAAGTCTGCCGATGAGTTGATCCAGGCATTACCGACCATGACGCCGGCGCTATAACGCGCACCGGGTGTCAGGTAGCGAAAGTTGGTCACGTTGATCCTGAGCCCGATACCGTCTTTTTCCACAGGGTTCATTGGCTGGGGTTCGGCAAGGCCATAGCCGGCCTGGGTCGCTTCAACGTGCAGGGCCTGGCTCCATTCTTCCTTCAACCGCGGCCAGTCCTTGTTTTGCTCAACCCTGGTGTTGCCCTGGAGCTCGAGGATGATGTTGCGCTTGGCTGCTTCGCGGATTGCCAATGTGTCACTGCCGCTGCTTTTTACAGTGGCAGCGCAGCCGCCCAGCATCGAAATGGCTACGCAGCAGGACAGGGCAAGCGAGAGTTTAGTCAGGTTCATTGAACTTCCATCTTCACAAAAAAAGTAAAAAGCTAATGGTTGCGCCGCGCCAGATCACCCGGCCCAAAGTGCGGTGTTGGTTGTTTTTTTCATCAGACAGAGTATTCGCTGGCCATCATACCGCCATCACCCAATCTGACCATACCCTGGACGATGGTGTCTGCTGACGGCCCAGGGTTTAAATCAACAACACAGCATGTTCTGGCGTGGCGAGGTATTGTTCTGCAGTTTTGACTATTCAGCGAAAAGGATCAGTTGCATGTCTAACCGCCCAGGTTTTTTTCATCTGCTCGGCATTACTGCCCTCAGTCTGTTTATCGGTAGCGCCCAGGCCAGCACGGCTTCAGCGCCTCCCGAGTCGTTGCCGTTGTTGCTGGCAACCATGAATGAGCGATTGAACATCGCAGACCAGGTTGCCCTGAGTAAGTGGGACAGTGGCAAGCCGGTGCAGGACGGTGCGCGCGAAGCGCAAGTCATTGGTAACGCCCGGGTACTGGCCACGGCCAGGCAATTGGACCCGGATGCTGTGGCCGAGCTGCTGGCTGCCCAGATCGAAGGCAACAAGCTGGTGCAGTATGGGTTGCTGGCCGAATGGCAAGCTGCCGGCAAGGCTCCGGACGTCCCGCGGGCTGATCTCTCGACGCAGATCCGGGCACAGCTGGATCAACTGCAAACCCGGCTGTTGCAGCACTACAGTGCCTTCTCCGCGTATCGCAATGCCCCGGACTGCAGCCGCTGGGTTGCTCAGGCGCGCAAAGGCCTGGCCAAGGATCAATTGCATGAACTGGCACTGATTCGGGCAACCGGGGGTCTGTGTACCGCTGGTAAATGACACCAGGGTGACCGGGGGCTGGCGATACAACCGGGGGAGGGGCGGTGTCGGGTAGCGCCCGGTTGCGCGAAGTTGGCCAGCACGACTCAAATGCGTACAGCCTCTTCCCCTGACGCCAGAATATGAAACTCGGTATGGCTGAGTTTGTGGGCGTGGCCGCCACTGCTGACCTGGTAATGCCTGCTGCTCTGCGTCCACCCGGCGTTTGCGCCATCCGCGCCGGTGGTCATGGTTTGGGTGGTCAGTTCCTCTATCTCGTATATACGGCCGGTACTGCTTCTGGCTTCGAACAGATCTGTTCGTACAATCCTTGTCTTGTCCATGACGCGTCCTTGGGTGTTGGTTCCGGGATCAGGCCCCAGGCAATGAACCGCTGCCTGGCACTGGACAAGCCCTTGTCCGCTGATAATCCCTGATCGTTTGCCACTGTGGATTCAATACCCGTTACCGGGCCTCGGCACAATTCGTGCTTTGGCATTAGTCGCAAGTGACAGGGGCAACCGGCAGCCCGATCAAGGCTGCGGCAGCAGTTCCTCAATCACCTGCAAACAATGATTGAGCCCGGGGGATACGTCGCCCACGCGCCGGCTGAGGATGATCGGTGAAGTCGCGTTGGCCTCCAGCAGCGGGGTAAAACCAATATCGTCGCGGTGCAACAATTGCACCGAGGCCGGTACCAGGGTTACGCCGATTCCCGCGCCCACCAGGCCGATGGCGGTTTGCAGTTCGTTGGTCCATTGCGCGACATGGATGTTCACGCCGTAGGAATCGAAGAGGGCAATCACGTGGTCGGCGTAGCTTGGTCGCGGATTGACCGGGTACAGCACAAACGGCTCGGCTGCCAGCTGGCGCAGACTGATGGGCCCTGCCAGCAATCTGTGCCCGGCGGGGAGGGCAGCCACCAGGCGGTCTTCGGTGAGTATGCTCTGGACGATGGCCGGATCCTCGATGTGGATACGTCCGAAGCCGATGTCTATCCGGCCGGCCTTGAGTGCCTGTACCTGCTGCAGGGTGGTCATTTCCGAAAGCCCCAGTTCGAGCTCCACCGACTTGCCGCCGCGCAGGCGCCGAATCAGTTCCGGCAGCACGCCATACAGGGTCGATGGCGCAAAGCCGATGCCCAGCCAGGTTTTTTCCCCGGAGCCGATGCGTTGAGTGTTGTCACAGACCTTGCTCAACTGTTCCAGCAGGGCCGTGCTGTGCTCGTAAAAAAAACGCCCGGCAGCGGTCAGCTTCAGCGGTCGGCCACGCTCCAGCAATAACACCCCCAACTCTTCTTCCAGCTGCTGGATCTGCCGGCTCAGGGGCGGCTGGGCAATATGCAGCAGCTCGGCGGCGCGGGTGAAGTTGAGCGTTTGAGCCAGTACCTGGAAATACCGCAGATGACGCAGTTCCATAGAAACTCCAGAGCAGGTCCCATACCTTAAAGGTATCAAGTCAGACCAATTCTATATTGGTATCGGGGAAAAAGCCGTACCAGAATCAGTCCCGGAATTTCAAGAATCTGACGGGTATAGACATGCTTGCAACAGCCATTGAATCGATCGAGACGGTAATTGTCGATTTGCCGACCATACGCCCGCACAAACTGGCGATGCACACCATGCAGAACCAGACTCTGGTGCTGATTCGTGTGCGCTGCGCCGATGGCATCGAGGGCATTGGCGAGTCCACCACCATCGGTGGCCTGGCCTACGGCAACGAAAGCCCGGACAGCATCAAAACCAACATCGACCGGCATTTCACGCCGTTGCTGCTGGGTCAGGACAGCAGCAACATCAATGCTGCCATGCTGAGGCTGGAACGCAGCATACGCGGCAACACCTTTGCCAAATCAGGTATTGAAACGGCACTGCTCGATGCCCAGGGCAAACGTCTGGGCCTGCCGGTCAGCGAACTGCTGGGCGGACGGGTGCGCAATTCACTGCCGGTGGCATGGACCCTGGCCAGCGGCGACACCGGCAAAGATATTGCCGAAGCCGAAAAAATGCTCGACCTGCGGCGCCACCGCATCTTCAAACTGAAAATCGGCGCCGGTGAAGTCAACCGCGATCTGGCCCACGTGATTGCCATCAAACAGGCCCTGGGCGATCGCGCCAGTGTGCGGGTCGATGTCAATCAGGCCTGGGACGAATCTGTGGCGTTGCGCGCCTGCACAATTCTGGGGAGCAATGGCATCGACCTGATCGAGCAGCCCATCTCGCGCAACAACCGCTCGGGTATGGTGCGCCTTAACAGCATGAGCCCGGCGCCGATCATGGCCGACGAATCCATCGAAAGCGTGGAAGATGCGTTCAACCTGGCGCGGGAAGGTGCTGCTTCGATTTTCGCCCTGAAAATCGCCAAGAACGGCGGCCCCCGTGCCGTCCTGCGCACCGCAAGCATTGCCGAGGCGGCGGGGATCAGCCTGTACGGTGGCACCATGCTGGAAGGCGGCATCGGCACCCTGGCCTCGGCCCATGCCTTTATTACCCTCAACAAGCTGGCCTGGGACACCGAACTGTTCGGGCCGTTGTTGCTGACCGAAGATATTCTCAGTGAGCCGCTGCTGTATCGCGACTTTGAGCTTCACGTTCCGCAAACCCCGGGCCTGGGCCTGACCCTCGATGAAGAGCGCCTGGCGTTTTTCCGTCGCGACAAAACCGCCACCGCCGTTTCTCAAGTCTAAGGAGAGCCTTATGTTGTTCCACGTAAAAATGACCGTGAACCTGCCGCTCGACATCAACCCCGAGGTGGCTGCCCGGCTCAAGGCGGACGAGAAGGCTTTGGCCCAGCGCCTGCAAGATCAGGGCAAGTGGCGTCACCTGTGGCGCATTGCCGGGCTCTATGCCAACTACAGCGTGTTCGAGGTCGACAGCGTCCAGGAGTTGCACGACCTGCTGATGCAGTTGCCGCTGTACCCGTACATGGCTATCGAAGTCACTGCAATGTGTCGCCATCCTTCGTCCATCCGTGAGGACGACCGCTGAGTCCTGGGAACCCGGTCAGTTACGCCAATAATTACAAGATGAGGAACCACCATGAACGCCAAGATTTCCCATACTGCCAGCGCCCGTAAATTTCTCGACGAGGCCAGCGGTCTGCACAACGATGGGGGCGACCCGCGGGTCAAAGCCCTGATCAGCCGCATCCTGCGTGACTCAGTGAACATCATCGAAGACCTCGCCGTGACCCCGGAAGAGTTCTGGAAAGCCGTGAACTACCTGAACGTCCTGGGCTCGCGTCAGGAAGCCGGGCTGTTGGTGGCAGGCCTGGGGCTGGAGCATTACCTGGACCTGTTGATGGACGCCGAAGACGAGCAGGCCGGCAAGTCCGGCGGCACCCCGCGCACCATCGAAGGCCCGCTGTATGTAGCGGGCGCGCCACTGTCCAACTTCGAGGCGCGACTGGATGACGGCGTCGACCCGGGTGTTCAGCTGTTCATGCAGGGCCAGGTGAAAAACACCGCTGGCGAGCCCCTTGCCGGTGCGGTGGTCGATGTGTGGCATGCCAACACGGGCGGCACCTATTCCTATTTCGATGCCAGTCAGTCGGAGTTCAACCTGCGTCGGCGAATCGTCACCGATGCCGAAGGCCGCTACCGTTTTCGCAGCATCGTGCCGTCAGGCTATGGCTGCCCGCCGGACGGTCCGACCCAGCAACTGCTCGATCAACTGGGCCGTCACGGGCAGCGCCCGGCGCATATCCACTTCTTTATTTCTGCTGCGGATCATCGTCACCTCACGACCCAGATCAACCTCGATGGCGACCAGTACCTGCATGACGACTTTGCCTACGCCACACGCGATGAACTGATCGCCAAAATCAGCTTCAGCGATGACCAGCAGCGCGCAGCCGAACATGGAGTGAGCGGCAAGTTTGCCGAAATCGAATTCGATTTCACCCTGCAGTCCTCTGCTCAGCCCCAGGAGCAGCAGCGCCAGGAGCGGGTTCGCGCGCTAGAGGACTGATCACCTCACAAGTCCCCTGACTCTGTTCAGCATCTCGCAGAACCCTGAACCCGGTTCTGCCCTTTACCAGCTCAGGCAAACCCCTGCGTTACCACCGACACCCTCCAGGGTGTTGGTGTTGTAATCCGCTGCCAGGTACAGGCCCATCGTCGAAGACAATCGCGCCACCACCCCGACGCTGGCAAGCCAGGCTCCCACAGGCGATTTTCGGCACTGCGCAAAGGCTGCCACAGAAAACATGCACCCATGGCCATGCCTGTTGGCCAGGGCACACACACTCGCCTGGCCGGCGGCCCACCTGTTGGTTTACAGCGGTTTGAGAGCTTACTTATGATGAGCGACTTTTTTGGTATCCAGTTTCGTATAACGCAACAGCATCGAGAGGAAAACAATAATGAACTCCCGACAAGAACCGGTCGTGACCCTGGAAGTCCGCAATGATGGCGTGGCAGTGGTGCAGATCTCCCCTCCTGAAGCGAAGAACGCTCTCAACAGTGCTGTGCGCGAGCAATTGGCCGTGCATTTTCGTGCGCTGGCCAGCGATGTGCGGGTGCGCGCCATCGTCCTGACCGGTGGTGAGCAGTGCTTTGTTGCCGGGGCCGACATCCGCGAGTTCGCCCACGCCAGCGCCATCGAGATCTACCTCAGGCACACCGAATACCTTTGGGAGGCCATCAGTCGTTGTCCGAAGCCGATCATCGCTGCCGTCAACGGTTTTGCCCTGGGCGGTGGTTGTGAACTGGCGATGCATTGCGACATCATCGTGGCCGGTGAGTCGGCGCGCTTCGGTCAGCCAGAGGTCAAGCTGGGCCTGATGCCGGGTGCCGGTGGTACCCAGCGCCTGATCCGTGCGGTCGGCAAGGTACAGGCCATGCGCATCGCGCTCACGGGCTGCCTGGTGCCTGCGCCGCAAGCGCTTGCCATAGGCATGGTCAGCGAGGTGGTGAGCGACGCTCAAACAGTGCCCCGGGCCCTTGAACTGGCCGCAGAAATCGCCGCATTGCCGCCACTGGCGGTGGCGCAGATCAAGGAAGTGATGCTGGCGGGCGCTGATATGTCGCTGGACAGCGCATTGATCCTGGAGCGCAAGGCGTTCCAGCTGTTGTTTGATTCAAAGGATCAAAAAGAGGGCGCCCACGCCTTTCTGGAAAAGCGTAAAGCCAACTTTATCGGCGAGTGAGGGACGCCTTCCACACCAACAGAAATGCGTACCAGGCCGTTTCGCACTCCGGTCTGCTGCACAACAGTACAGCCTGGCATGACTAAATGAGGGTTTGAGCCGTGTTGCCCGGCAGGCAGTCGCAATCAACTGCCCTTTGCAGTGCTGCTGTTATCAGCTACTGCCCATGCTTTTGGATAATGTCTGTTCCGCTGCCACGAATGCCGGCGTCTTGCCGGCATCGGCATAGACCTCTTCACCGTCTTCAACCCGGATCACTTCCGAGCCCTGTACATAGGGCATGGATTTCTCTGCTTCCATGACTGCTGAGTGCAGTAGCCCCTCAGTGATGGTCGCTTCATCCAGGCCATAGGCCTGGGCCAGCGCCTTGATTTTGATCAGGTCGTGTTTATCCAGGGTCAGGGTGTATTCCACCCGTTCGCCGGTCTGTCTGGCTTTTGCTTCCCAGTTGTTGAGCAAGTGCTTGAAGGTGTCCATGAAATGCGCCCCGGTTGACTGTAGATGCATGCACTATCTGACTGTAGCCGGGGAATTAGGTTCGCTGGAGCAGCCAGTCCTGGTGGGCGCTGGCTTGCCAGCGATGGAAGCCGCTACTTATTTCTGTTGCCGCTGGCATTCAGGCAAGCCTGACCGTTATTGTGCTGAATCCTTTTAGTCCCTTGCATGGATCTGTTGTGATGAACGCACCGCGTACTGCTGTGGGCCCGATCAAGGCCGTAATTTTTGATATGGACGGTTTGTTGCTGGATACAGAGGGTATCTACAGCGAAGTGACACAGATTATCGCCGCGCGCTACGGGCGCACCTATGGCTGGGAGATCAAGCAGCAAATCATCGGTCGCGGTGCCCGGGACCTGGCGGCCATTCTGGTCAAGGCCCTGGAGTTGCCGCTCACGGTGGACGAGTTTCTGCTCGTGCGCGAACCGCTGTTGAGCGAGCGTTTCCCCAAGGCCCTGGGCATGCCGGGGGCCGAAGCGCTGGTGCGGCACTTGCAGGCGCATAACATCCCGATTGCCGTGGGCACCAGTTCGTCGCGCCATTCCCTTGCGCACAAGACGACCTTGCACCGCGAATGGTTTAACTTGTTCGACACCATTGTTACCGCTGACGACCCTGAAGTCGGCGCCGCCAAACCTGCGCCCGACATCTTTCTGACGGCTGCCCGGCGTCTGGGCGTGGCACCCGAGGATTGCCTGGTGTTCGAGGATTCGCCCTTTGGCGTGACCGCCGCCAAGGCCGCCAACATGGCCGCTATTGCGGTGCCCGACGAAGCCATGGCCGACAGCAAATGCCAGCACGCCGACCAGATTTTGCGCAAGCTGGCGGATGTTGATCTGGCCGCCTATGGTTTGCCGCCATTGCGCTGAGAATCAGGAGCCCGGGTGAATAATCCAGAATTGAATCACGACCTGTTCACGCCCTGGCTGGAGCAATGGCAACTGACCATCGAGGGTGAGGCCTTTGCTTCGCGCAATGGTTATTTGTTGCCTGTCAGCCAGGGCGGGCAGCCGGCCATGCTTAAAGTCTCGCAAGAGCCCGAAGAGCAGGCCGGCGCTCAACTGATGGCCTGGTGGGCGGGGGAGGGAGCGGCACCGGTGCTGGCCCATGACCATGAGGCGTTGCTGTTGCAGCGTGCCCAGGGCCGCGCCACGCTTGCGGGGATGGTCGCAGACGACGCCGATGATCAGGCCACGCACATTCTGTGCAGGGTTATCGGCCGTTTGCATAAACCGTCGCCAAAGCCGCTTCCGGCTCTGGTCCCGCTGCAACAGCGTTTCGAGTCGCTATGGGGCGCAGCGGCGGCCCACGGCGGCATTCTGCAGCTTTGCGCCGCCAGTGCCCGCGAACTGCTGGCCAGTCCCCGGGACGTCGGGGTGCTGCACGGCGATGTCCACCATGGCAACGTGCTCGATTTCGGCGCGGCCGGCTGGCTGGCCATCGACCCCAAGGGGCTCTTCGGAGAACGCGGATTCGATTACGCCAACATTTTCTGCAACCCCGATCACCACAGTGCGCTGGCCCCAGGCCGCTTTGCCCGGCGTCTGGAAATCGTGGCAGCCGCCAGCGGTATTGATCGCAGCAGATTGTTGTGCTGGGTCCTTGCCTGGGCAGGGCTGTCCGCGAGCTGGATGCTTGAAGACCATGAAGATCCGGGTGGCGTGATGCAAGTGGCGAAACTGGCGGGATCGGCATTGAGCCTGATCGAGTGAGCCGTGGGCGCCCTGTCTGCAACAGGCAGGGTGCCCATGGCGGTTATTTCAGATACCAGCCCCACGGCCGGTCATCGATGTACTCGGTCACCTGCTTGGTTTCCAGATAATTGTTCAGCCCCCACTGGCCGAGTTCGCGGCCAATGCCGCTGTGTTTCATGCCGCCCCACGGCGCTTCGACAAAGGTCGGTTGCGAGCAGTTGACCCAGACTATGCCCGCCCGCAACTGGTTGGCCACCCGGCTGGTGCGGTGCAGGTCGGCACTCATCACGGCAGCGGCGAGGCCGAAGCGGCTGGCATTGGCCATTTGCACGGCTTGCTCTTCGGTCTTGAAGCGCTTGATACATAACACCGGCCCGAACACTTCTTCACGCCATAGAATACTGTTATGCCCCGGTTCGTCGAAGATTGCCGGCTGGATGAAATAGCCCTCTTGCAGATGCCCGGGGCGCTGACCGCCAGTGAGCAGACGAGCGCCGCTGGCGAGCCCCTGATCGATGTAGCCCAGGACCTTGTCGTATTGGCCCTGACTCACCAGGGGGCCAAGCAACACCCCGGGTTGCAGGCCGGGGCCGATGGTGATTTTTCGGGTTTCCTCCACCAGCCGCTCGATTAACCGCGCAGCGATGCTTTCCTGCACCAGCAGGCGTGAGGTGGCGCTGCACACCTGACCCTGATTCCAGAAAATGCCGAACAGAATCCATTCCACGGCGGCATCGATATCGGCATCGTCGAACACAATAAAGGCCGATTTACCGCCGAGCTCGAGGCTGATGTTTTTGATGCTGCGGGCCGCCGCCGTCATGATTTTCGAGCCGGTGGGCACGCTGCCGGTGAAGGCCAGTTTGTCCACTGCCGGGTGCTCGGTGAGGGGGCTGCCGGCGTCAGTGCCAAGCCCGGTCACAATGTTCAGGACCCCGGCCGGCAGGCCGATACGGTCTGCGGCAGCGGCCAGTTCAAGGGCCGTGAGCGGAGTCAGTTCCGAGGGCTTGAGCACCAGGGTGGCGCCGGCGGCCAATGCCGGGGCCACCTTCCATGCCGCCATCAGCAACGGGTAGTTCCACGGGATGATTTGCCCGGCCACGCCAATCGGTTCATGGCGGATCCGGCAGCGAAAACGCGGGTCGGGCAATGGCAGCGGTTGATCCTGTTGCTGATCCAGTTCCCGGGCCAGCCCCGCGTAATAGCGAAAGCAGCCAATCGCATCGCCAACATCCCACTGGGCTTCGGGCAGCGGCTTGCCGTTATCGCGCACTTCCAGCTCGGCAAGTCCCTGCTGGTGGTGCTGCAGTTCATCGGCCAGGGCGTCGAGCCATTGCCCGCGCTCGGCGCCGCTGGTTTTGCCCCAGTCACTGTCGAACGCGCGGCGGGCTGCGCGCACGGCATGATCAATGTCTTCTTCAGTGCCGGCCGCGACCCGGTGAAAAACCTGGCCGGTGGCCGGATCGATGACGTCGAGCAAGCCCCCCAGGTCCGCACCCACCCATTCGCCGTTGATATAAAGCTGGTCACGCATGCTGAGACTCCTGGCTGTTGGTACGGCGGCTTTGCAGATGACGGGAAGTGAACAGCAGCAACAGTGACAGGCAAATAATGACGGTCGAGACAGCGTTGATCTCCGGCGTCACGCCGCGGCGAATGGAGGAAAAGATGTAAATCGGCAAGGTGGTTTCGGAGCCGGCGACAAAGAAGGCGATGATGAAATCGTCGAAGCTGAAGGTGAATGCCAGCAGGAACCCGGCCATGATCGCCGGGCTGATCTGCGGCAGCGTGACCCGCCAGAACGTCTGCATCGGCGGCGCATACAGGTCGGCCGAGGCCTCCAGCAAGGCTTTGTCCAGGGAGTCGACGCGACTGCGCACAATCACCATGACCAGCGCCATGGTGAACAATGAGTGCGCCGCAATGACCGTGGCAAAGCCCATGTTCAGGCGCGGCGCGGCAGGTATCCAGCTGGCCAGCAACGGGTTGATGAAGTCGAACAGGCTGATGAAGGCAATCAGGGTCGAGATGCCGATGACGATCCCGGGAACGATGATCGCGCAATAGGTCAGGGCATCGAACATCAGCCGCACCCTGGGCCCGGCCCGTTGCAGGCCGAATACCGCCAGGGTACCGAACAGGGTGGCTATTACCGCGCTGGTCAAGGCAATGAATGCGCTATGGGCCAGCGCCTCCATGATGAACGGGTTGCCGAAGGCGCGACCGAACCATTGCACCGAGCAGCATTCGAATGCCAGGCCGCTGCGCCCGGCGTTAAAGCTGAACAGTACGATCAGGGCAATCGGCGCGTAGAGAAACAGATACAACGATGTCGAATAGCTGCGCAGCCACATGTCACACCCCCGAGTCGACAGGACGGCCGCCATAGCGCGCCACCAGTTTCAGATACACACCGATGATCACCAGCATCATCGCCACCAGAGTCATTGCCAGCGCACTGCCAAATGGCCAGTTGCGCGATTGCAGGAACAGGTCGACCAGCGCGTTGCCGAGAAAGAACACTTTGCCGCCGCCGAGAATGGCCGGGATCAGGAACTCGCCCATCAGCAGGATAAACACCAGCATCACCCCGGTAATCACCCCCGGTGCGCTCAGTGGCAGGGTGATGCGCCGAAAGCTTTCAAAGGCACTGGCACCCAGGTCGGCGGAGGCTTCCAGCAGGCGCTTGTCGAGTTTTTCCAGGCTGACATAGATCGGAAACACCATGAGCGGCAAGTAGCCGTAAACGATGCCGATCAGCACTGCCCACGGGGTGTTGATCAGGCGTACGTCTTCCAGGCCGAAACTGGCCAGCAGCGCCGGAATGCCTTTGCCGCTGAGGAGGAAGATCCAGGCATAGGTGCGGATCAGGAAACTGGTCCAGAACGGCACTATCACCAGGGTCAGCAGCAGCGAACGGTTCTTGCTCACCTTGAGCGCCAGAAAGTACGCCAGCGGGTAGGCCGCCACCAGGCACACCAGAGTGCCCAGTGGCGCCAGGATCAAGGTGTTGCTGAACGCGGCGGCCCGCGAACCGAGGTTCAGGTAGTTGTCCAGGGTGAAGCCGGCGGCATAGCCGCCCACGGCACTGCGTTCGCCGAAGCTGTAGACCAGAATGATCAGCAGCGGCATCAGCAGCAACAGCAGGAACCACAGGGTCGATGGCAACAGCATGAGCAGCGTCATCCGCCGGCCGAGGCTGCGCCGCTGGCGTGCCCCGACTGACAGGGCTGTGCCCGGCTGTACCGATTGCGGGTGGGCGGCGGCGTTCATGGGGGGGCTCCTCAATGGCCATGGCAAAGCATCAGGCGGACTTGAAACGGGCCATCAGTTCAGCCCGTGCCGGACTGGTGAGTGTGGCGGCGGCACCGAACTCCAGCGGGCTCAGGGCTTCGGCGGCCGGGTACATGATCGGGTCTTCAAGCAGGGCGACCGGCAGCAGGGCGTCGACCCGCTTGTCACCACTGGGGTAGCCGTGGCTCAAGACTTCGAGCTTGTTGTGCTGAGGGTCGAGCAGGTAGTTGATAAAGGCGTAGGCAGCGTCCTTGTGCTCGGAGCTTTTGGGGATCGCGAAGAAGTCGCTCCACAGTTCGCCTCCTTCCTTGCCCAGCTCGTATTGCATCTGCGGCAGGTCGCGATGCAGCTGCGAGGCGTCACCGGTCCAGGACATCGCCAGCCAGGCATCGCCGCTGCGCATCGATGGCTGGATATCGGAGTTGATGGCAAACAGGTGCGGCTTGACTTCGATCAGCAGTTTCTCGGCATCTGCCAGCTCTTTCGGGTCCAGAGAGTTGAAGCTGTAGCCGAAGCTTTTGAGGGCGTTGCCAATGGCGGTCAGTTGGTAGTCGTGGACCATGGTGCGGCCGCTGGCGGGACCCTGGGCGGCGGCCCAGAACGCTTTCCAGCTGGCGGGGCCGTCCTTGAGTTTTTCGCTGTCGTAGAGCATCCCGGTGGTGCCCCAGTTTTTCGGCACCGCGTAAACCTTGCCGTCCACCGTGCCCTGGGCCATGAACTTTTGCTGGAAGGCCGAGGCATCGAAATTGGGCAGGCGCGCCAGGTCCAGAGGTTCGATCAGGCCCAGGCCGACGTAGGTGCTGATGGTGTAGTTGGTGGGCACCAGTACGTCCCAGCCACTGCCGCCGGCTTGCAGCTTGGCGAGCATTTCTTCGTTGGAACCGAACACGCTCATGGACACCCGTGCGCCGCTGGTTTTGCCAAAGTCGTCAAGATTTTCCTGGCTGTGATAATTCGGCCAAGTGGCCAGCGCCAGGCGATCGCTCGACAGTTTTTGCTCGCCCGCCTGGGCGCTGGACATCAGCAGGCCGGGCATGTTGCTGGCGACCACGGCTGCGGCAACCCCCAGGCCGGTGCGTCCCAGGAAGTCGCGACGGCTGATCGAGCCGTTCTGCCAGCTGCGCAGGTTTTTGATAAATGTCTTCTGGTCCATAACGCGCTCCACATTCGGTTGTTGAAACGAATCGTTGATTTACAACGCCATGGCCAGGCCGTTGGCGTGATCCCAGCCGACACTCACGGCTGCGCCGTGTTCGAAGGCATTGGCCGGGTGATCCTGCTGGCGTGGGACACGCACGCAAATCACCCCGAAGGCCTGGGTGCGCACGCGATATTCGGTGCAGTTGCCCAGATAGATGCGGTCTTCCACGCGGCCTGGCAGCTTCACTTCGCGAAGCATGTCGGCGTTGGCGCCGGCAATGCTGATCAGCTCCGGGCGCACGGCGATGCATCCCGGGGCATCGGCGCTCAAGGTTTTGCCGGTGGGGGTCAGCGGGCTTTCAAGCTCCAGCCCCTGCTCGGTGCGCAGCACCACCGAGTTGCCCTGCAGCTGGCGCACCGTGCCGTTGAACAGGTTGGACTCGCCAATGAAATCGGCCACGTAGCGGCTGGCCGGGGCTTCGTAGAGTTGCTCCGGGGTGGCGGTCTGAATGATCGAGCCGTTGTGCATCACGCTGATGCTGTCACTCATCGACAAGGCTTCTTCCTGGTCATGGGTGACCAGTACGAAGGTGATGCCGACCTCCCGTTGCAGGCGCAGCAACTCGGACTGCATCTCCTTGCGCAACTTGCGATCCAGGGCTGCCAGCGGCTCATCCAGCAGCAATACCGTGGGTTTGTTGACCAGCGCCCGGGCCAGGGCCACGCGCTGTTGCTGGCCGCCGGACAGCTCGCTGGGCTTGCGCTGGCCGAAGCCGCTCAGGCGCACCATCTCCAGGGCCTCGTCGGCCATGCGCAGCTGGGTTTTTTTGTCCGGCCGCGGGTTGCGGTAGCGCAGGCCGTAGGCGATGTTTTGCGCCACGGTCAAATGCGGGAACAGTGCGTAATGCTGAAACACCATATTCACCGGTCGTTCGAATGCAGGCACGCCGGCCACGTTTTTGCCCGCCAGCAACACTTCGCCGCTGCTGGGTTGTTCGAAGCCGGCGATCATGCGCAGGGTGGTGGTTTTGCCGCAGCCGGAGCCGCCGAGGAAAGAATGAAATGAGCCACGGCGCACGGCGAAGTTCAGCCCGTTAACGGCTGATACCTCGCCGTAGCGTTTGACCACATTGCAGAATTCGATGTCGCTTGGCGGGTTGTCGTTCACGGTCCGGCTCCCTTGCAGTGATGAATCAGCGCGTCGGGGGTCAAACTAGCAATCGGGGTTTTGCGCTGTATATATCCCTTGGGGGATAGAGTCGTTATCAGGTGTCAGGGCTCGACAACCAGCTCCTGGCCGGTGAGGTCGCGGATAAACAGCCCGAGCAATTCCGACTGGCTGCCTATGCCCAGTTTGGCGTAGATGTTCTTGCGGTGAATCTTCACCGTGCCGGGGCTGATGCCCAGTTGCTCGGCCACCGAGGCGCTGGAATGGCCGCGCAGCAGCAGTTGCACGATTTCCTGCTCGCGCACGGTGAGGATGTGGGCGCCAAAGTGATCGAAGACCTCGCGGATCTTGAAGTCCAGATCCTGGGCCGGGCGCGGCTGCTCGGTCTGGCGCAAGCGCCAGGCTTCATTGATCACCTGCTCGACCACCGCTTGTGCGCACTCGATCAACTGCATTTCATCGCGACTGAAGGCGCAACTGGCGGTGCTGCGCATCAGTGACAGCACGGCCATGGCGCCTGCGCCCAGGTCGACGAAAAAGGCCACTTCCTCGGCCAGTCCGGTTTGCTGGTAGTAGGTCAGGTAGTACTCGCCGAGATAGAAATGGTCGGGTGCAAACTGGCGCAGGCGCCACAGCCCCGGTGGTTGCGCGCGGGTGCAGGCCAGGTAGAAAGGGTCCAGCAAGTAAGGCCCGCACTGATAGTCATCGACATACACCGCACGCTTGTCCGCCGAGAAGGTATCGAACAGGGCCAGCGGCCGGTGATTGCCTTCGTAGACGAACAGAACAAAGTGATCGATCGGGCAGACCTGCCTTAGCCAGTGGCTCAAGCCCGCCAGTCGCCCGTGCCCGGCAGGCAAGGCCAGCAGATGGGCGACACCGGTGGTCCAGAGTTTCAGTTCCTTGGGGCGCATGGCGGATTCAGGCAAGAAGGGTCGAATTTGAATGCACGAATTACGCCACGGGGAGCCGGACCTTGCCGGGCAGGGGTTATTGAAGTGCTGCTTCGAACAAGACTTCAGGTGAGTGGCTAAACGCCGGAACCAGGTTTGATCCTGGCCCCGGCGGTTTAATCAGCAGCGCATCAGGGGCGCCATAAACGTTTCGCAATGGCAGTCGAGATAGAGCCGAAACAGACCTGAGTCACTCTGCTGGAGTTAACTCAGGTACAGCACTACAGAATCCGGCACCTCTGGGTTCTCTGCCTTATAGTGGCCTCCTGGGGAGGCGAGGCAGGCCGCTGCGCCGTGCGAGAATGAAGCCATTGATAATCAGCTTCGGCCAATTCCTGCAGTGGGCTCATCAGCCTTGGTCGACCATGTCGGGCTATATGGTCCGTATAGCGGTCTAATTCCCTTCTGCTGACGATCCTCAAGGCACTTGGGTTGCTGATTCCGGCTTCCCCCAGCTGCCAGGGGTAATAGTGGGGATGAGTGCCGGATACGATTTGTCTGACTTCTCTGATGTAGGCCGGGTTGTGATCGAGAAACCCTCCGTTAGCCAGATAGAGGTTCCCGTCAGAGATAACGCTCACGGGAGCTGCCGACGGAAGTTCCAGGGGCCTGCTATAAACGGCGCGCCTGTTAGCCGAATTGGTTTGCCCTAAACTTTGCAAATCACTACGGGACAAGTGCGGCAAAAAGCTATTCCGGATCGGTGTTTGTTCCAGCAAATAGGACAGATCCATGTCGCGCATGGGTGTCACTCGCTGGGTTCCCCCGGGTAATGCACGGCGGCCTCTCGTAGCCCCCCCGGCATGTTGCAGTTTGTGCTGCCAGCTGCCTACGAATTTGCCGGCACTTTTAACTCCCTTGGCCGCAGCCCCGGCCATTGACGGAGCCGCCGAGGCCAGACCCGTTGCCATGCCCACCCAGCCCAGAATCCGCCCGGCGTTTTCATTGCCGGTGGCCAGCAAGGCTATCGAGGCCACATCCGCTGCCAGCGACACCACGCTCAGGGTCGCGGTGGTGACTGCCGTTACATAGCTGGCGGTCAGCGCCGCAGTGGGCGCCGCCAACGCACCCAGGGAGGCCACGGTGCCGACCAGTGCCAGCGCGAGACCGGCCGCCGGCAACAGCCAGTCCAGCCACGAATGGCCCGACGGGTCGATGCGGTTGACCGGATCCCCGGCGCAGTAGGCATAGCCATTGAGCCCGCCTTCGCCGAAGGGGCTGAGGCTGTCACGGCTGTGGAAGCGCATCAGTGCGGGGTTATAGATGCGGTAATCACCCAGGAAATACCAGCCGCTGTCCTGTTCGCGCAAAGCGCCGGCGTAGCCCAGTCGGCTGGTGCCGGGCTGGCTCTGGCCGTAGGCGCCGTAGACCGGGGCATTGATCCCGTCATTGGCCTCAGTGGTTATCGAACCCTGGGCATCGGTGCCCAGCAGCATCACTTCGCGCACCGCTGATGCCAGTCGGCTTTCTGCCACCGGGACGTCACCGGCCCGTACCCAGCGGGTTTGAGTGTCTTCACCCACCTCGCAACTGAGTTGACCGCCGGTGTGGTAGCGCCAGCGCGGGCCGCGCAGATCCTCGGTCTTGATGATGTTGCCCGCCGGGCCGTAGTGCCAGCGGCGTTCGCCTGTAGGCAGGGTGACGCCAATGAGTCGGCCCAGGGCGTCGTAGTGCAGTGGATTACCGCGCTCGTCGCGTTTGAGATTGCCCAGCGCGTCGTACTCCAGGGTTACCGGTGCCGGGTAATCGGCGCGGCTGTGGCTGACGCTAAGCAGTTGGGTAAGGTCGGCGGGGTTGTAGCCGAATACACTGACATTGTTGGCGCTGGCGTCGGCAAAGACCGTTTCCAGTCGACGAATATTGTCGAGGGCGTCGTACTGGAAGTGTTGCTCGCGGTAAGGGTGGCCGTGAGCATCCTGCGGTAAATCCTCACCGTGCAGACGGTGCGCAATCACCCTTCCGCGCAGGTCGTAGTCGAAGCTTTCACTACGCACCAGAACACCGTCACGGGTCAGTTCACGCTGCGCAAGCTTGCCGTCTTTACGCCATTGCTGGGTCTGGATTTCAAGGGACTGTCGGGTGGGCGTACGGGTAGCCGTTTCTCGGCGGGCCGGACGGCCCAGGCTGTCGTAGCCCAGGGTTACGGTCATGTCCCGCGAGCCGTCTATAGATTGCGTGCGCTGCTGATGAATTCGCGAGGCTGCATCGTAGGTGACGCTAATAGTGACGTCAGGGCCTTGCTGTTGAATCAAGCGACCCAATTCGTCGTATTGGCAGCGCTGTTCGGCGCCGTCGGCATCGGTCAGCCGCGTCACTGTGCCCGCCGGTGTAGTGCTTTGCTGTTGCGAGCGCGGCTGGTCGCCGTGCCAGGCGTAGTCGGCTTTGCTCAGTTGGCCGGACGGAGACCAGTGATCTTTTTGCAGACCCAGATTGCCCCGGGATTCCAGCAAACGGCCGCTTAGCGGATCGTATTTATTGAACACACTGATCCCGGGCGCTTGCAGCGACAGCAATGCGTCGCCCAGTTCCGGTTGGCGCTCACTCTGCACCCGGGTACCGTCGGGCAGGATTTGGCTATGGGCGTGGATTTCTCCTTCGGCATATTCCCATTTGGAGACACTCTGCCCGACCTTTTCCCACACCAGTCGGCCCAGACCGTCATATTTGCGCTCGCCCAGCAGGACTTCATTACTGCCCAATGAAGGGTGGCTAATCGATACCGTAGCCGGCAATTCACTGTCATGGCCTTCGGCATAGGTGCGCTTGATGACACTGCCGTCGGGCAGGGTGGTGGATACCAGTCGGTCCAGTACATCCCACTCCTGCCGGGTCTCCCGGCCCATGGCATCGGACTGGCTGATGCAGCGGCCCAACCCGTCATAGGTCCAGCTCAATTCGTGCTGAAGTACGCCGTCTGCGCAATACAATCGCTCGGTCAGCGGCTTGCCATCCAGGGTGTGGGTGGTGACTGTTCTGGCCCCGGCCACGCCATTGGCGTCGGTCTGCCAGCTGCTGCCGGTCAGGGCCACCGGGTCGGCCAGGGTGTGCTGGGTGACACCGTCCGCGCCGGTTTCGGTCAGCACATTGCCCCAGTCATCAAAGGTCCGCTCAGTGGTCAGGCTCAGGGCCGGGACGTCTTCGTTACCGGGATCGTAAGTCGTTTCACGGAACACCCGGCCCAGCACGTCATATTCGGCAGTCCAGGCGGTATAGGTCTCACCGCTGTCGGTTTGTTTTTCACGGCGGATTTCCCGGGCCATGCCATCGAGCCAGACAGTTTCCTTACGCCCGGAAGCGCCGATTCGGGTCTGGCAGCGCTCGTTCGCTGACAAGGAATAGGCCCAGTTGACCTTGGCCTCGAAGGCTGAATCCGGAGCCGCGACTTCCTGAGTCACACGCCCCAGGGCATCGTGGGCAAAGGCCATGCGCAACTGCTCGTCGGTCTGCTCGGTGACCATCAGGCCGGAGTACAAATCCTGCGACGATTGCGCAACAGTTGACTGGCCATCGTGACCTGTAATCGTGACATTTTCCTGCAGCACGGCACGTTGAAGAGAGCGGGCGTCTGGCGCTTGGGTCAGGGTGTAGCTGTAGGTCCGGGTGGTGCTTTTGCCCTGTACCCTTTGGGTTTCGCTGAGCATACGGCCGTGATGGGGTGAGGCCGGAGCATTGATAAAGGTCTGGCTGGAACGGCCCAATTCAGTGGGTTTGTCGCCTTCAACCAGCAGCAACCGCTCTTCGCTGCTCTGGATAAAAGTCGGCAATGCAAACCCTGGAGCATCCCCACGCACGGGCAGGGATTGATAGCGATATTGGGTCTGCTTGACCGGGCCTTCGGTGCCGGGTGGGGGGCTGACCGTACGACTTTTCAGACGGGTGATGCGGCCCAATGGGTCGGCCGGGCAGTTGTCGCTCTCACCGGTTACCGGGTAGTACTCGGACTCTTCAACGACCCCCAATGCATTGCGGTGCCACACCGGGTTGCCCAGCTCGTCGTAGCGGGTTTCTTCTTCGGTAACAAGCTCCCGCAGTACCCGTTGGCCATCCAGCTGCGCCTTGCGGGTAATGACTTTATGCGGGAACTGGAAATACGGCAGTTGCCGGGCAATGGGCAGCCACGGCTCGTCGTAATAGGTGGTCTCGGTTTCCTGCAGCGTCTGGCCCTGTTGCGTGCGTTCACGGGTCAGCAGGTGAAAGCGGTTAAAGGTGCGGGACACTGTTTGCAAAACAGTACCCCGGGCATCCATCAGGGTTTCGGTGGAGCCGTAGAGGAAATCCCCGGCACCGGTCAGGTGATAGAGATTGTCTTCGCGGTTGCGCCACTGACGTACCGCCGGCCAGCCAAAATAGTTGTTGCTGCCGTACAGGCCGTAGTCATAGCGAACCAGTTGCACCGTCTGGCCGTCTCCCGGGTCCTTGCGGGTCTGGCTGACCACCGGCATCCGCGCAAACGGTGCCCCCGGCGGCAACGCCAGACCGTTTGCCTCGCTATAGGTCACCTCTTCGGTGCTGCCGGTGGGCTGGGTGCATTTGCTCAGCAGCAACAGGCCTGAATCACTGCGGGTGTATTCAAACTGCCAGCCACTGTCGGGCAGGCCGTCCACCGTCACTCGGCGCAACTGCCCGGAGACCCGGTGAAAAGACATCACCACCTGTGAGGGGGTATCCGGTTGCAACGTCAGATGGGTCAGCACGCCCTCGTAGGTCAGTGCCAGCACCGTGCGGCCCTGGGCATCGCTGATTTTTTGCAGGTAGGCCGCGTTGCCAACCGAACGCCAGTCAAACCTCAGAGCGCTGCCATCGGCACCCACCAGGGTGCTGACCACCCACAGGCTTGGATGTCCGGGTAAGGGGATAAGGCGTTCACAGCTGCCGTCGTTATGCCGGATCCACATTTCCTGGCGCTGCACCGTGACCGTTACCACCGGCAAGCGCACATCGGGGAAACGCATGCTCTGGCCGACAATCTCACCGCGAAAGCGCTCGCCGGAATTGAGCTGCAGTTGTTGGCTGACACCGTCCCAGGAGGTGGTGCCGAGCATCCAGCCCAGACCAAAGCCCTGGTCGGCTGTCATCAGCGGGCTATGGCTCAGATGCAATTGGCCGATGGGCCCGCGCAAATCATTGGCGGCGCCTGTGGGCAGGCTGATCGAGGCCGAGAACGCACCGGTGCGTGGATCGACCCCGGCACTGATGCTGCTCATAAAGTTGTAGGCGCCGGAATACACATCGCCGCTGTTGAGCAGGCTGGCGGCGGACTGGATGTCGGGGGTGTGCTCAGATGAGTGATGCATGTTTGCTACTCCTTGGCTGGAACGAAATAGCAAAATAGGAGCGCAGGCTTGAGGCTGACAATGAGCAGCAGCTGTAGAGGATGTCATGACAAAAAGTCACCCCGGCAAGTGCGGATGAGCGCTTGTTTGACTGGCGCGATTGCCGCGCAAGTCGCCACAGTGACGGTACGGGTTGCGGTTATTTAAGACTCGATCAACAACGTTCCGACGCTGAGGCTGTAAACTGTGGCGCTTCAAGCGTGACAGTTCCCCAACAAAAAGAGATTTACATGGCCAACCAAGACATCACCTTCACCCCTGATCCAGACACCCAATCGATCTCGTCCGACGTGGCCGGTTTTGCCGGCCTGCTGGTTTCCACCCAGATTCCCACCCGTGCCGATGGCAGCCTGGAACTGGGGGGTATCACCGAGCAGAGCGAATGCACGCTGCAAGCGCTCAAGGTCGCGCTGGAACGCGCAGGCAGCTCCATGGACCGGGTCTTGCATCTGACCATTTACCTCACGGACATGGCTGACCGCGCGGCATTCAACGAGGTGTACAAGCGTTTCTTTGCCAGGCCATGGCCGGTTCGCGCCGCCGTGGGTGTAGCCGCATTGGCAGTCGAAGGCATGCGTGTGGAAGTGACCGCAATGGCAGCCAAGGGCTGAGCCGTTCCATTTTTCCAGCAAGGTAAAGACCTCCATGGACAAGCTTGACCGGGCCATCCTGCAAATTCTGCAAACCGATTGCACGCGGCCGGTGGCCGAGATTGCCGACCAGATTGGCTTGGGCAGCACGGCGTGCTGGCGGCGGATTCAGAAGCTGGAAGAGTCCGGAATCATCCGTGCCCGGGTCGCCTTGCTGGACGGCCACAAACTCAATGTCGGGGTGGTGGTGTTCGTGTCGATCAAAACCACGCAACACAATGCGCACTGGCTGGCGCAGTTTCACGCCGCGGTCTCGGCAGTGGATGAGGTGGTGGAGGTCTATCGGATGGCGGGTGACACGGATTACCTGTTGCGGGTGGCAGTGCCGGATGTCGCGGCCTATGACGGGGTTTACAAACAGTTGATTTGCATCCCGGGTCTGGCCGACATCAGCTCGAGTTTTTCCATGGAGCAAATCAAGTATTCCACGCGGCTGCCTCTGCGCTATGCGCCATAAGGTGTGTAGTCGCCACAGCGCAGACTTGTAGAAGCGAGCTTGCTCGCGATGGGTTCAGGCCACCGCAACCCTGCATTGTTTAAACGCTATATCCAGAGCCCGATGGAAGTCTTCGACCAGGTCGTCGATGTGTTCCAGCCCGGCATGTACCCGAATCAAATAACCTTCGTCGGGCTGGCGGGTGCAGCTGCGCACAGGCTGGCCGACCGGGACCACCAGGCTTTCGAAGCCGCCCCAGGACAGCCCGATCCCGAACAGTTGCAAATTATCGAACAGCCGCCCCAGCACGGCTGTGTCCCGGGTTTTGACCCGTATCGAGAACAGGCCGCTGGCGCCCAGAAAATCCCGCTTCCAGAGGTCATGCCCGGGGTCATTGGCCAGGGCCGGGTGCAGCACTTGGCTGATGGCCGGGTGCTCGCTCAGGCTTTGCGCCAGTGCCACGCCGCTACGCCAGTGTTGTTGCAGGCGGATCGGCAGGGTGCGCAAGCCACGCAGTGCCAGAAACAAGTCGTCCGGGCTGGCGGTCTGCCCGAAATCATGGGCCCCGGCTTTAAGGATCTCCCAGGCCTTCTGGTTGGCCGTGGCCGTGCCCAGCAGGGCGTCCGAGTGGCCGACGATGTATTTGGTGGCCGCCTGGATGGACACATCAACCCCATGTTCAAACGGCTTGAAGTACAGGGGGGATGCCCAGGTATTGTCCAGCAGCACAAAGGCGCCTGCCTCGTGGGCGGCAGCGCAGATTGCAGGCAGGTCGGCCACCTCGAACGTGAGCGAGCCCGGTGATTCGGTGAAGACTACCCGGGTGTTGGGGCGCATGAGGGCAGCAATACCGGCGCCAATCAGCGGTGAAAAATACTCGACTTCAACCCCCAGGCGGCTCAGTACATTGCTGGCAAACGTACGTGTGGGCCCGTAGATGTTGTCAGTCATCAGCACATGATCGCCGGCACTGACAAAAGCCAGCAGGGCGTGGGTGCAGGCTGCCAGGCCCGAAGGGAAAACCAGGCAGCCATGGCCGCCTTCAAGCTCGGCCATGGCCTGCTCGAACGAGCGGGTGGTGGGCGTGCCGAAGCGTCCATAGTTGGAGTAGGGATTGCCGTTTTTTTTGCTCGCTTCCCAGCTGGCGAAGCTGTCCGCCAGGACGGTCGAACCGCGAAAGACCGGGGTGTTGACCAGCCCGCCGAAGGCCTGCGGGGTTCTTCCGGCGTGTATGTAGCGAGTCATGGCGTCATGCATTACAGCGGTACCTTCCTGCAAAGTGTGAGGAAAATGGTACCGACTAATGGAGCGAAAAATATTGAATGTTTTTGCCTGTTATCAGATTTTTGGTAAAAGTTATTCTATAAATATGCATATAAATAGAAAACAAATCTCATAATGAATGGCTGCGTAGGATTCTAGAGCGCGAGGTGCGGTATGGCCCTGCTGCCAGAGGGCGCCGAGCGTGGGGGCTCAATCAAGGGCGGGTGAAATTGCCCTCGCAGGGGGCTGTCATCAAGGCCCCTGGCTGGCTGCCACCCATGACGCCAAGGGCCGGGATTCAGCGATCAGCTCACCTGACCGCCGGTTTCAAGCACATCCTGTTCGGTGTTCAGCGCGCTGATCAGGGCAATCCGCAGCCCTTGAACCACAGTCTCCAGTGCCATGGACGGCACCCCGGACTCCAGGGCCAGTTGCGGCAGCGTGGGGATATGGATAAAGCCACTGCGTACTCCCGAGCCGGCGAGAGCATGCTGCAAGCTATAGAACACCTGATTGCAGACAAAGGTGCCGGCTGTATGGGATACCGAGGCGTCAATGCCGGCAGCCTTGATTGCCCGCACCATGGCCTTGATCGGCAAGGTGCTGAAATACGCTGCAGGCCCTTGCGCCACCACCGGCGTGTCGATCGGTTGCAGGCCCTGGTTGTCGGGGATCCGCGCGTCATTGAGGTTGATTGCCACCCGTTCGAGCGACAAGTCCGCACGGCCGCTTGCCAGGCCTACGGCAATCACCATCTCGGGTGCCAATTGCGCCAGAAACTCGGTAAGCCGGGCTGGCGCCTCGGCGAAGGCGCAGGGCAAGAGGCGGGCGACGATGCGCACATCATCGCTGAGCAAAACGCCGTCCAGAAGGCGCACGGCCTCCCAGGACGGGTTGATCGTATCTTGGTCGAACGGTTCAAAACCGGTCAGCAGCACAGTGCGCATGGCGGGCCTCACATCAACAGATAAAGCAGGACGATATTGACCACCAGCATCAGCAGCGCCGTTGGCATCTGGGCCTTGATCACGGCGTATTTGTCCGGCAGCTCCAGCAGGGCGACGGGCACGATATTGAAGTTGGCTGCCATTGGCGTCATCAGGGTGCCGCAATAGCCGGAAAACATGCCGATCGCCGCCATCACTGCCGGGTTGGCATCGTAGACCCCCACCAGTATTGGCACCCCGACACCGCCGGTCATCACCGGGAATGCAGCAAAGCCGTTACCCATGATCACGGTAAACAGGGCCATGCCCAGCACGTAGACCATCACTGCTACCAGACGGTAGTCCATGTTGATGTAGGCGGTGGTGACGTGGGCGACTGCCGCGCCGACTCCGGCGTCATTGAACAGCAGGCCGAGCATGGCCAGCATTTGCGGCAATACCATGGTCCAGCCCAGGGCTTCGGTCAGACGCCGGGACTCGCGCAAGCCCTGCAGCGGTGTGTCGCGGGTCAGAATGCAAGCCAGTACCAGTGCCACCATGCAGCCGATGCCCAGCGATACGAAGGTAGTGTTCTTCGGGTCGAGCAGCGGTACGCCGCCGATCTGGACGTTTTTGAGCAGCACCGAGCCAATCACCGTTACCAGTGGAATCGACAGCGCCGGGATAAACAGCTTGTGGCCCAGGCGGCCGGCGCTGGCCCGTGCAGCTTTGACGTGCAACTCGGCATGGGCGCCGCGACCGACGCCACCGATGCCGGCAATAACGGCCATCACCAGCACGCCAACCCCGACCACGAACGGCGAAAGCCGGTCACCAATCAGAAATACCATGGCGAACAGTGCCCAGAACAGGCTGCTGGTCCAGCGCTTGGGGTGGGTGCGGTCAGTTGCGATCATGCCCGCGGTGATCAGCAACAGCGCGCCGGCCAGCCAGTAGAAATACTCGATAGAGATAATCATCGTGCCAGCTCCTTCGCCGCGTCAGCATCGTCTTGGGCGACTTCGGCCATGCTGCGTGACAGCATCAGATCGAAGCGATACAGGCGTAATGCATGGATGATAAAGGCGCAGATGGCGGTGGGGATGCCCCAGAAGGCAATGTGCAGCGGCTCGACATCCAGCCCCGAGCCCAGCAGGAAGGTATGCATCAGGGCGATGGCACCAAAGGCGACAAAAATATCTTCGCCAAAGAACAGGCCGATGTTATCGGTGGCGGCGCACATGGCCAGCACCTTGTGTCGCACCTTGTCCGGCAGCTTGCCGTATTTGTTCTCGGCCGCACCCTCGGCCATGGGGGCCAGCAACGGGCGCACCATTTGCGGATGACCGCCCAGGCTGGTCAGGCCCACCGCGGCGGTGGCTTCACGCAGGAACAGGTACATGATCAGCAGCCGGCCGACGGTTGCCCGCTGAAAGCTGGCGATCCAGTTTTGTGCATGCAGGCGCAAACCGTGGCGCTCCAGCAGGCCGATCACCGCCAGGGGTAATAACAGAATGAGTTGCAGGGCGCGGGTCTGGAGAAAGCCTTCGCCCATCAGGGTAATGATTTTTTCCAGGGGGAAGTGGGCTGCAAGGCCGGTGACGATAGCCGCCGCGCTCACCACCAGCAGTGGATTGAAGCGCAGTATAAAGCCCGCAATGATGACGAACACGCCAATCAGGGGCCACAGGTTTACGACGGTTTGCATGAGGGGGAAATCCCTTAGCTGAATGCCGCAACACCAGGGCAGGCTGGTGCGGGCAAGGCGAAAGCGGTCAGGCACACTTTCGCAAAATCGGTACGCTGCCGGACTCAGCGTGTTTTTTTATTTTTGACGCCCGATGAGGGAGCATCATTGGCCGATATGGTTGGTGGCTTTGAGCTACGCGTCCAGTCAAAAAAAGTTGTCACCCCCGAACAAAAAAGTTTTGCCAATCACCGACTTAAGCCGACTGGATTGAGTTCACGGCAAAGGTTTAGAGTGACGCACTTGTTCCGGTCCGGAGAAAACCCCCTTAATGAACATGCGTTTTCTTCTTACGTTCGTCTGGGTGGCGCGTCTTGGCAGTTTCCGCCTGACCGCAGAGAAACTTTCAACCACCCAGGCGGCGATATCCAGTCGCATATCGGTCCTCGAAACCGAGCTGGGTGTGCAGTTGTTCCTGCGTGACTCGCGTGGGGTGAGCCTGACGCGCGAGGGGCACAAGGTGCTGGGTTACGCCGAAGAAATGCTGGCCACCCAGCAACGCCTGCAGCAGTCCCTGGGCCTGGCCGACAGCTTTGCCGGGCGCTTGCGGATCGGGGTGATGGACACCGTGATTCACAGTTGGCTGAGCGAGTTGATCAGTGCCTTGAGCCGCGATTATCCGCAGGTCGAAGTCGAACTGACGGCCGATACCGCGCTGAACCTGAGTGAGCAATTGCTCAAGGGGCAGCTGGATCTGGTGTTCCAGACCGATCTGCTCCGGGCAGACGGGGTACGCAACGTGCAACTGGCCAGTTACCCGCTGAGCTGGGTCGTGGCCCGTGCTGGCGCGCAGGATCGCAGTTACGCCAGCCTGGCGGATCTGTGTCAGGAACGGTTGCTGACGTTCTCCCGGCATTCCCGGCCCCATCAGGACATGCTCAACTTTCTGCATCAGCACGCCATTGCGGCGCCGAGGGTCAGCTGTATCAACTCGGTGGCGGCCATTATCAAACTGGTAGCCGACGGTTTCGGCATCGGCGCCTTGCCTCCGGTACTGGTCAGCCGTGAATTGCAGAGCGGGGCGATGATCGCCTTGCCGATCGAGGCCGCTCCGGGTTTTTCGGTGTATGCCAGTTGGCGCGCCGGTGCCGGCCTGGAGTTGAACGAGGCGGTGGTCAACCTGAGCCAGGCCGTTGTGGCCGAGTATCAGCGCAGCGTGTCGCCGGCCCACTTTGTGTTGCCGCACAACTGATCCGCTTTTATTCGCATTATCTGCGACTGTTATGTGTGCAGTTCGCGGCGCAGAATTGCCCCCAACCTTTCGAGACAGGCAAGGGCGTGAGCCCCGGGCATCACTCCCATGGTGCTGGCAGGTGTTCTGCGCCTGTTTTATTACGAACGTTTGAGGGCAATTGTTATGGGCAAGATGGCATGGTTTTTAGGTGGTTTTTTGGCGTTGACCATCGGCATCGGCATTTTGGCGACGATCCCGCCGGGCTGAGCCAGCATCGGTTCACACCTGTGCACATGCTTACCAAACAACCGCATTTTCTGTAGTCGCTGCCCAGATGCGGTTCAGGCTTGCAGTGCCTGCTCGATATCCGCCAACAAATCGGCAATGTCTTCCAGACCTACCGCCAGTCTCACCAGCCCCTCGGAAATATCATGCCGCTCCCGTTCTTCCAGGGTGTAGGTGGAGTGGGTCATGCTCGCGGGATGCTGCGCCAGCGACTCCGCTCCGCCGAGGCTGACTGCACGGCTGAACAGTTGCAGGGCGTTCATGAACCGCTGGCCCGCGGCAAGGCCACCCTTGAGTTCAAAGGCGATCATGCCCCCCGGCAGTTTCATTTGCCGGGATGCCAGTGCGTGCTGGGGAAAAGAGGGCAGGCCGGGGTAGGCGACCCATTCCACCGCGGGGTGCTCCTGCAAACAAGCGGCGATGACTTGAGCGTTGCTGCAATGGCGGTCCATGCGCAAGGCCAGGGTCTTGAGGCCGCGCATCAATAGATAGGCATCCTGGGGCGACATTACTGCACCCGTGAGGTCCTTGAGGCCCTGCAGGCGGATCCGGTCTGCCAGAGCCTGACTGGTCACGACGATGCCCGCCGTAATGTCACTGTGACCGCTGAGGTATTTGGTGGCCGAATGCACGACCAGGTCGGCACCCAGTTCCAGCGGGCGTTGCAGGTACGGGGTGCAGTAGGTGTTGTCGATGGCGACGACAATGTCCTGGTGCTTGTGGGCAATGTCTGAAACGGCGGCTATATCCACCAGCTTCATGTTGGGGTTGGCCGGTGATTCGAAGTAGATCATGCGCGTTGCCGGGCTGATCGCGGCTTCGAGTTCGATCAGGTCGGACATGTCGACATGCTTGACCTTGACCCCGAATTCGCCGATGCCGTGGTGCAGGAGGGCAAAGGTACAGCCGTATAGCGTGCGGTTGACGATGATTTCATCGCCGGGTCTGAGCAGGGTCCAGAAGGTGGCGGCAATCGCACCCATGCCGGAGCTGAATGCCACACCCGCTTCGCCGTTTTCCAGTGCCGCCATGCGCGACTCCAGCAGGGCCAGGGTCGGGTTGGAAATGCGGGTGTAAAAATGCCCGCTTTGCTCACCGGCAAAACACCCTGCGCCATATTCGACGGTGGGAAAGGCAAAGGTTGAGGTGAGATAAATCGGTGGTATCAGCGCGCCGTTATTCTGCAGTGGATCGTAGCCGTGATGAATCGCGCGGGTAGAAAAACCGAAGTCATTGTTCTTGTCAGTCATGGCGGACTCTCCGATATTTCCTCCGATGCTATGCTTAAAACCAACAATAAAAATTCCATATTGGCCAGCCAAATACAGGTTTATTGGCATAAAAGCCGGTCATGCTGAAACTTGGAGGCAAATTATGCCAATTGCTCTGGATAGAACCGATAAGGCCCTGCTTAGGGCGCTGCAAGGCAATGCGCGCCTGACCATTGCCGAACTGGCCGAGAAAGTTTCGTTGACCACTTCGCCCTGTTGGCGAAGGGTAAAAGCCCTGGAGGAAAGCGGCCTTATTTGTGGCTATCAAGCGATTCTCTCACCCAGGGAGCTGGGCTACGGGGTGACAGCTTTTGTGAGTCTGATGATGGCTTCGCATTCCAGGGAAACCGCAAGGGATTTTGAGCAGCGCTTGCTGGACATCCCTGAAATTATTGCCTGCCATAACATCTCGGGCCGTTATGACTTCTTGCTCGAAGTGGTGGCCAAAGATCTGGAGTCCTTCGGTGAATTTGCCCGGGAGGTGCTGCAGACCTTGCCCGCGGTAAAGGAAATTTATTCAAGTTTCTCGTTCAAGGCGGTCAAGCCCAATCGCGTCATTCCGATGCAACCTTGACTGCCAATCAGCGCACCCCGCGCGTTACGCTGATTGATTCAATCCCCTTGGCTTGTGGACGGGCATAATGCGCCTCGGACTTTCATAATCAGCCAGGAGTTTTGTGACAGTGATGTTTGAAATAAAACCGCTCAGCCCCGAGATCTATCGCCAGAAGACCCGGCGCAGCACCCTGTACATCGCGCTGACCTTTGCCGCATTGGCGCTACTGGTATCCGGGTTGGCAGTGATGCTGCTGGGAGTCGAGGGTGGTGATAATTTCCGTTTGAATCTGGCCGGCGTGATTGTGGCTTTGCTCATCACCATTGCCCTGGTGCGGTTCAACTTCTGGTCGCAGCCCTGGATGGCACCGGCGGTGTATGGCTGGCAGCTCAAACGCAGTCTGATGAAAGTCACCAACGTCATGCACCATGTGACGGCGGGGGTGATGGCTGGCGATGTGACGGCCATGAAGCTGCTGCGCTTCTATCACCTGGGGATTACCCAGATGTACCAGCTGGACGCCAATTCCAGTGCGCTGAGCCAGATGGTTCACGAGATTGATCTGCATAAGGCACGGCTGGAGGCGCTCGGTATCGATACCGAACAGACCCGGCTGGATCCGGCCTGGCTGGAAACGGTCAAAAAAATTGCACCGTTGAAGTAATCCTTTGCCGGGCAAGCCGGGCGCAATGCGCTTTTGCCCGCCCGGCATGCCCCTCAGGACAGGCTCAGCTTACGACGCGATAGCAGGGTACGTATTCTGCGCCACCCGGCAGTTTCATGCGGTGCTGGGCAACGAATGCATGGAGCAGTTTATCCAGCGGTTTCATGATTGCCGGGTCACCATGAATCTCGTACGGGCCATGCTGCTCGATCAAGTGAATGCCTTTCTCCTTCACGTTGCCCGACACAATCCCGGAAAAAGCCTGACGCAGGTTGATCGCCAGTTCATGGGCCGGCATGTCGCTGCGCAATTGCAGGCTGGCCATATTGGCGTGGGTGGGCTCGAACGGACGCTGGAAGCCCTCATCGATTTTCAATAACCAGTTGAAGTGGAACGCGTCATTGCGCTCGCGGCGGAACATTTTCACCGCCTTGAGCCCCGAGGTCATTTGCCGGGCCACTTCGGCCGGGTTGTCGATGATGATCTGGTAATGGGTCTGTGCCGCCTCGCCGAGGGTGGCGCCGACAAATTCATGCAGCTGCTGCAAATACGGCGCTGCTTCCTTTGGCCCGGTCAGGATGACCGGGAACGGCACATCGCTGTTTTCCGGGTGCATCAGGATACCGAGCAGATACAGGAACTCTTCGGCAGTCCCGGCGCCGCCCGGGAAGATGATCACCCCGTGGCCAACCCGGACGAAGGCTTCAAGGCGTTTTTCAATGTCCGGCAGAATCACCAGTTCGTTGACGATGGGGTTCGGCGCTTCGGCGGCGATGATGCCCGGTTCGGTCAGGCCCAGATAACGGCCACCGGTCAAACGCTGTTTGGCGTGGGAAATCGTGGCCCCTTTCATTGGCCCCTTCATCACGCCCGGGCCGCAGCCGGTGCAGATGTCCAGGCTGCGCAGGCCCAGTTCGTGGCCGACCTTTTTGGTGTACTTGTACTCTTCGGTATTGATCGAGTGACCACCCCAGCACACGACGATCTTGGGTTCTACGCCCGGGCGCAGGGTGCGGGCGTTGCGCAGCAGGTGGAACACATAGTCGGTGATGCCTGCTGAGGTGCTCAGGTCGATGCGCGGGCTGTCCAGGCCGCTTTGGGTGTAGACAATGTCGCGCAGGGCGCTGAACAGCATCTCGCGGGTGCTGGCGATCATTTCGCCATCAACGAATGCATCAGCCGGCGCATTGAGCAGTTCAAGGCGAACGCCACGGTCCTGCTGGTGAATCCGCACCTCAAAATCCTGATAGGCCTCAAGGATGGTTTTAGCGTTGTCGACCTGGGCGCCGGTATTGAGGATCGCCAGCACGCACTGTCGGAACAGGGTGTAACTGCTGCCTGAGCCGACTTCGCTCAATTGCTGAACTTCACGTTGCGAGAGTGTTTCCAGACTGCCTTTCGGGCTGACCGAGGCATTGATGACTTGTCTTTGAACCATTATGGGCTTCCTGTAAGCGGGATCGAAAAGTGGCTTGGCGCAGCTATTGAGTTCATATCAGCCATCTGCATCTGCCGAGCGAGAGGTCCCAACTCTTACGTCTTTAGATTTATTCGCTTTAAGCATAGTAGCCCCGGGTGGGGCCTGTCACAGCTTTGACAACAGTACCACTGCAGGCGGATAAGGCCAGCGCAGCCCTGTTTAGAGCAGCGGGCGCGGCAAAGGTGCGGGGGTTTGAGTTAATCTTTTGCACAATCAGGGATCACCATCCCGCTCGCGAATATTTGAGGAACCGCCATGATCATCACCACCACCAACCGAATAGAAGGCCGCCAGATCACCGAGTACCTGGGAGTGGTCAGTGCCGAGTCGGTACACGGCATCAACGTAGTGCGGGATTTTTTTACCGGAGTGCGGGATTTCTTTGGCGGGCGCTCTCAGACCCTGGAGCGGGCACTGAAAGAAGCGCGTGCCGAGGTCACGGATGAAATTCGCGACAGGGCGCAGGGCTTGCGGGCAGATGCCATTGTCGGGCTGAACTTCGAAATCAGCATGCCTTCAGGGCGTGGCGGGATGCTGGTGGTGTTTGCCACCGGCACGGCAGTGCGCCTGGGTTAGAATCCGGCAGCCATCAAGGCTGCCGAATGGCCGATGCAACCCGAATAAGGGCTTAGACGGTTGTAGTACCCACTGCCGCGGTTTTGGACAGGGCGTCCTGCAGCTTCTGCTCTTGTTCAGGGGACAGCGAGGTGCGCAGGACCTTGCCTTTGAAGTTTGAGTCTTCAAGCTCTTGCAGCACTTTTTCCGGCTGGAATTTGCGCAGCAGCAAAAACAGGGCCGAGGAATCGTTGGGGATGGTTTCGCTCAGGGACTTGATGAACTGGTCATCAATCCCGTAGTCGCTCAACGAACCCGAAAGGGCGCCGGTGCCTGCGCCCAGAGCGCCGCCAATGGCAAAACCGGCCAGCGGGTTGAGGAACAGCAGGCCCACCAGTGCCCCCCAAAGGCCGCCGGTGACCAGGCCAGAAGTAGCCCCGAGAGCGGTAAGATTGACGCTTTGCTTGATATGGATTTTGCCGTCGGCGTTACGAACGACAATGACCGCATCTTCCAGCTCTACCAGGTGCTCTTTGCTGAGCGAAACCATTTTGGTGAGGGCGCGATCTGCTACTTCGGTATCTGAAAATCCCACTACGATTAAATCGGACATGTCTTTCATTCCTTGACGGTACAGCCCTTTGCCGGGCTGACATTAGGAGGCGCTTTCAGACCTTCATCAGTGCAGTGACTCAGTCTGTATCAGCTTTCTACGCGGACTGAGCGTGGTCGCAAACCTTGGAACGGTCAAGTAGGCAGGAATAATCCAGTACTGAAGCAGGCTTGAACAAGCGAGGGGGAGGGCGTGACGGGTTGCCTCTGAGGTCGTGGATTGAGGAGGGCTGGCCGGGCAGCCCTGACACTCATTCCAAGGGCTGATACCTCGGAGGTTTACGGTTGATCGTTTTTGTCAGAGGCAGACAGACCTGCCTGGATGCGTTGATAAATTTCTTCACGGTGAACAGCGACATCTTTCGGCGCGTTGATGCCGATTCTGACCTGTTGCCCGCTGACTCCTAAAATAGTGATCGTAATATCATCACCAATGTTTATGCTTTCACCAACTTTACGGGTGAGAATCAGCATTTTTTTCTCCTTGAGGGCTTTGTAAGGCACGTCTCTGAGACGGTGCGGCTTCGTTCATGACTACAGAATACTGCTTAGTGCGTATAAATGCGCCGCTCATTACAGACGTCAGCGCCAGGGACTTAATTCCCCACAGGGGAAAAGTTCTCGCGTATGAGCCTTAAATTGGGGCGAATCGGATTTGTTCAAGGTGAGCAATGGTTGGTGCCCCAGTGATAAAATCGATTCACACAAACAGACAGGGGAAACGCAGTGCGTAAAGTCATCGTGATGACAGCAATATTGGCCTTGACGGCTTGCGGTCAGGAGTCTAACGATAAAATCCAGCGGGCTAAAGCAGCTTCTGAAGCTACGGCGGTCCAGGCCCCGGTTGCCCGTTGGGCGCTGGAGATCACCGAGGGCCAGCGCGCAACTATCACCGATACCACGGGAAGGCTTCTTGACAATGGTTTCACTCCTTATATTTATGAGCGTGAGGGCGTGAAACACTTCCTGGTCGGACCATTCGCCACTGAAGCCCAGGCTCATGAGGCGCAGGAAAAAATGAAACTCAAGCCCAAACTCGATGGCATTGAAACGGACGTGATTGAATTACCCGCCGCGAATTAAACTGCCTCAGTGTCGCGTAGCAGCGTAAGCGTAGCCTTAACAGGCGCTATGCGACGCCTCGGGCGAGAATATTTTGCGTCTGCGGGGGGGCCTGAATTGTCAGGGTGCTCATCGATGAAGCACAAGGACAAGGGCGATAAGCAATGAGCAATCACAAAATTGAAATTCGCCGGGCGAACGTAGAAAAAATCCTTCTCGGCGCCGAGAAGATTTTTGCAGAAAAAGGCTTTGCGGGCGCGGCAATGGCGGACATCGCCGCTGAAGTTCAGCTGCCACGCTCCAACCTGCATTATTACTTCAGCACCAAAACCGAGCTCTATAGTGCAGTGCTGCTGGGCCTGCTCGACGTGTGGAAACAGGATGCGCTGTGTTTCGAGACCTACGACGACCCGCGGCTGGTACTCAGCAGTTATATCCGGGCCAAAATGAACCATTCGCGCACCCGGCCTTACGGCTCGAAAGTCTGGGCCAACGAAATCATCCACGGCGCTCCTTCGCTGGGCCTGGCGCTGGATGCCAGCCTCTATGACTGGGCCAAGATGAAAGAAGCCAAGATCCGGCAATGGGTGGTGGACAAGCGGATTCTGCCGGTGGAGCCCGCCAGCGTGCTGTACATGATCTGGGCCTCAACCCAGCATTACGCCGACTTCGACCATCAGGTAAACATCCTCAACGATCACCAGCCGCTGTCGGACATCCAGTTCGAACGGGCGGTGCAGACGGTCACCAGCGTGATCCTGCGCGGGATCGGCCTGGAGCCCTGAGCGGTAGCCGGCTCCCACAGGCTCAGACCTGCAGGAGCGAGCTTGCTCGCGACGGGGTTATCCGCTGGCCCCGTGCTTCAGGACGCCACGTGATACGGATTGCGCGGATCATGGTTCCAGTCCAGGAACGGCAAGCCATTTTCGTGTGGCACCATCTCGATGCATGACTCCACCGGGCAGGTGATCTGGCACAGATTGCAACCCACGCACTCGTCCTCGATAACCTCATAACGACGGGTACCGTCGGCCAGCTTGACGCTGGAAATGGCCTGGTGCGACGTGTCTTCACAGGCAATGTGGCAGCGCCCGCAACCGATACAGGCATCCTGGTCGATTTTGGCGATCACCTGGTAATTGATATCCAGGTACTTCCAGTCGGTGGTGTTGCCCACAGCGCGCCCGGAGAAATCCTCCAGGCTGGTGTAGCCCTGGCTGTCCATCCAGCGCGACAAGCCATCCTTCATCTCGTCCACAATCCGGAACCCGTGGAGCATCGCTGCGGTACACACCTGCACCGCGCCACAGCCCAGGGCGATGAATTCTGCCGCATCACGCCAGCTGCCGATGCCGCCAATGCCGCAGATCGGCAAGCCCCGGGTTTGTGGATCGCGGGCAATTTCGGCCACCATATTCAGGGCTATCGGCTTGACCGCCGAGCCGCAATAGCCGCCGTGGGTGCTCTGGCTGCCGACCATTGGCAGCGCCACCATGCGCTCCAGGTCGACACTGGTGATGGAGTTGATGGTATTGATCAACGACACTGCATCCGCACCGCCGCGGTGGGCGGCCCGGGCGCTGAGTCGCACATCGGTGATGTTGGGCGTCAGCTTGACGATCACCGGCAGCGAGCAATAGGTCTTGCACCAGCGGGTCACCATCTCCACGTACTCGGGCACCTGGCCCACCGCCGCCCCCATTCCCCGCTCAGGCATGCCGTGGGGGCAGCCGAAATTCAGCTCGATACCATCGGCGCCGGTGGCCTCAACCAGCGGCAGGATGTATTTCCACGCCTGCTCCTCGCACGGCACCATCAATGACACGATCAACGCCCGGTCCGGCCAGTCTTTTTTGACCTGGGTAATTTCCCGTAGATTGATCTCCAGGGAGCGATCGGTAATCAACTCGATATTGTTGATGCCCATGACTTCGCGGTTAGGCCCGAAGTGGGCTGAATAGCGGGACGACACGTTGACCGCCGCCGGGTCTTCACCCAGGGTTTTCCAGACCACGCCGCCCCAGCCCGCTTCATAGGCGCGGACCACGTTATAGGCTTTGTCGGTGGGGGGCGCAGAGGCCAGCCAGAACGGGTTGGGTGCCTTGATACCGGCGAAAACAATCGAGAGATCGGCCATTTACGCTGCCTCCTGGTTAAGCATGAGATGGGCATGAATGGCTTCTGCGGCCAGCTTGCCGTGTTGTACCGCCTGTACGGTCAGATCCTGGCCCAGGGAGGTGCAATCGCCCCCGGCATAGACCCCGGGTACGCTGGTGCGCAGTTGCTCATCCACCTCAATCCGGTCACCCGCACGCTTCAACGCCTGGGCCAGCGGATCGTTCAGCGCGCTTTCATCGAACGTCTGGCCGATGGCCTTGAACACCGCATCTGCCGCCAGCTCAAAGCTTTCACCGGTGCTCACCGGGCGCCCGCCTTCAAGGCGGGTACGGGCAAAGCGCATGCCGCGCACGCGGCCTTGTTCATCCAGCAGCAATTCCTGTGGCTGGGCCCAGGTCATCAGCCGCACCTGATTGGCCTTGGCAATGTCTTGCTCGTGCCCGGTGGCGCCCATGTCCTCAAGGCCTCGGCGGTACACCAGATTGACCTCGCGAGCACCAAGACGGGCCATTTGCACCGCCATATCGATGGCCGTATTGCCCGCGCCCAGCACGATGCAGCGATCGGCCAGGGGCAGTTGCGTCAGGTCATCGCTCTGGCGCAGTTCACGGATGTAGTCGGTGGCGGCCAGCAGACCGGGCGCGTCTTCGTCGGGCAGGCCCAACTGGCGACTGGCTGCCAGGCCGATGGCCAGAAACACCGAATCGAACTGCAGATGCAGCTCGCTCAGACTGAGATTGCTGCCCAGTCGCTGGCCATGGCGCACCTCGATGCCACCGATTTGCAGCACGAAATCCACCTCGCGCTGGGCAAAGTCGTCCACCAGCTTGTATTTGGCGATTCCGTATTCATTGAGGCCGCCGGCTTTCTCGCTGGCTTCAAAGATCACCACTTCATGCCCGAGCAGGGCCAGGCGATGGGCACAGGCCAGGCCGGCGGGGCCCGCCCCGACTACGGCGATACGCTTGCCGGTGGGCGCTGCCCGGGTGAACGGGTATTCGCTGAACTGCGCATTGTCCACCGCATACCGCTGGAGTAAGCCAATCAAGACCGGGGCGCATTCCTGGTCGTTATTACGCACGCAGGCCTGCTGGCACAGCACCTCGGTCGGACAGACCCGGGCGCAACTGCCGCCCAGGATGTTGGCCGAGAGGATCTTGTGCGCGGCGCCCTGGACATTCTCCTGCTGGATATTGCGAATGAACGACGGGATATCGATATCGCTGGGGCACGCATTGACACACGGGGCGTCATAGCAATACAGGCAGCGCGAGCTTTCCAGTACGGCCTGCCGGGCGTTCAGGGGCGGTGCCAGATCAGTGAAATGACTGGCCAGCGCCACCGCATCCTGGTGGGAATGCGGCAAATGGTTCAGGGACTTGATCACGTTGGTTGCCTCACGGTTGTGGGGATCGTCTGCCTCTGTCGGGCAGTGGTTTTTATAGTCAGCGCTTTACGGCAACGGGCATGTGCTGCTCCGCGCGTTTTTTCAGCAGGTCGAACACCGCGGGGTAGGCCGCACGTTCGATATAGCGACCGGCGCCGCGCACCGCCCGCAGATCGCCATTGGCCCATACCAGGCGGCCCTGGCTGATGGTATGGCTGGGGACACCGCGCACGGTCTTGCCTTCAAAGATGTTGAAGTCGACTTTTTGATGGTGGGTTTTGGCGGAAATGGTGCGCGTGCCCTGGGGGTCCCACAGCACCAGATCGGCGTCGGCCCCGACCCGGATCGTGCCTTTGCGCGGGTACAGATTGAAAATCTTCGCGGTGTTGGTGGAGGTCAGTGCGACGAACTCCTGCATGGAAAGGCGCCCGGTGTTCACGCCTTCATCCCAGAGCACCGCCATGCGGTCTTCGATGCCGGCCGTGCCGTTGGGAATCAGGCTGAAATCATCACGCCCGGCGGCTTTTTGCTCGGCGCAGAAGCAACAGTGATCGGTGGCCGTGGTGTGCAGATTGCCGGACTGCAAGCCATGCCAAAGCGCCTCCTGATGCCCGCGAGGACGGAAGGGCGGGCTCATCACGTAGCCGGCTGCGGTCTGCCAGTCGGGGTTCTGGTACACGCTTTCATCCAGCAGCAAATGGCCAGCCAATACTTCGCCATACACCGGCTGGCCCTGACTGCGGGCGTAGGTGATTTCATCCAGCGCTTCACGGGTCGAGACATGCACCATGTACAGCGGCGTACCGATGGTCTGCGCGATGCGGATCGCCCGGCTGGCTGCTTCGCCCTCCACCTGGGAGGGGCGCGACAGCGGATGGGCCTCGGGCCCGGTCATGCCCTGGGCCATGAGCTTGCGTTGCAAGTGATACACCAGCTCGCCGTTTTCGGCATGCACGGTGGGCACAGCACCCAGTTCCAGGCAGCGCTCGAAGCTGGCGACCAGGGTGTCGTCGGTGGCCATGATCGCGTTTTTGTAAGCCATGAAATGTTTGAAGCTGTTGATCCCGTGGTGGCTGACCAGCTCGGCCATTTCTTCGCGCACCTGCTCGCTCCACCAGGTAATCGCCACGTGGAAGCCGTAATCCGAAGCCGATTTTTCAGCCCAGCCGCGCCATTGATGAAAGGCCTCCAGCAAGGACTGCTGAGGGTTGGGAATCACAAAGTCGATAATTGAAGTTGTGCCACCGGCCAGACCGGCAGCAGTACCACTGAAAAAGTCTTCGCTGGACACAGTTCCCATAAAGGGTAATTGCATGTGGGTGTGCGGATCGATACCGCCGGGAAGTAAATATTGACCGCTGCCATCGAGCACTTCGCAGCCGGCCGGAACATCAAGATCAGTTCCAATTGCGCGGACTAGACCGTCAGCGCAATAAACATCAGCACAATAACTTTCATCATGGGTCACAAGCGTAGCGCCACGGATTAACAGTGACATACCGAGTTCCTCGCAGGCAGACCGGCTATAACCGGTTCTAAGTGTTGTTATTACGACCGTTGTACAGGATCGGTTCCTGTCACTGGTGTCAGGAATGAAATCTAGAGTGTTGTTGCTAAATGATCAAACTTTATTTTTAAAGCACTTATATTTATATAACTAACTGATTTATATAGGTTTTTAATTTAAATCACCAAAATAGTGCACGGCATCACCATTTTGACGCACTTGACAGGATTCAAATATAGGCGAAGTTTCTTATGCTAAATCAGGCGCTTGAGGCCCTGAGCGAACGGGGGCTTAAAGCGGAAAATAAATAAGCGTGCACCGAGTTGTTTCGTTTTGTTATATGAAAAAAGAGGAACGAGTTAAAAGAGGGTCTTTAACGGGAATGAGTGTCATTTGCCTTGATGGTTAAAACCTTTTAAACCAGCCAGTTGCAAGTACCGAAAGCCGATAGACAGGGGGAGGCAACTAACACGGCACAGTTCTTGATTGTCGCTGCCAGAACCGGATTCACCGGACCAGGCAAGTGAGTCGCACTGTGTTATTGCGCAGCGCCTGTTACCAGAACACCAAAACAAGAGAGTGAACGAGCATGCAGCCAAGCAGATCACAAGTCACCGAACGTAACGGGTTGTTCGAACTGGAGGCCGGGACTGACGTTCTCGACAGTCCCCGATATAACCACGACATGGCGCCCACCAAAGTTCACGAGCGCACCTGGAACAAATGGCACATCACGGCGCTGTGGATCGGCATGTCCATCTGTGTGCCGACCTACACCCTGGGCGGCGTATTGACCGCCTACTTCGGGCTCAGTGTGGGCGAGGCGCTGCTGGCGATTTTTCTGGCCAATATCGTGGTCCTGATTCCGTTGACCCTCAATGCATTTGCGGGCACCAAGTACGGCATTCCCTTTCCGGTATTGCTGCGATCCTCGTTCGGCATCCTTGGCTCCAACGTTCCGTGCCTGATCCGCGCCCTGGTGGCCTGCGGCTGGTTCGGCATTCAAACCCTGTTCGGCGGCCTGGCCATTCACCTGTTCCTGGGGTCGGTATTTGAAGGCTGGAAAAGCCTCGGTGGCACCGGAGAAGTGATCGGCTTCATGGTGTTCTGGGCCCTCAATCTGTGGGTGGTATTACGCGGTGCCGAGTCGATCAAATGGCTTGAAACCCTGTCGGCCCCGCTGCTGGTACTGGTCGGTATCGGCTTGCTGGTTTGGGCGTTACCAAACGTGTCAATGACCGAGTTGCTGGCCCAGCCGCCCAAGCGCCCCGAGGGTGCCAGCGTGTACGGATACTTCTTTGCCGGCCTGACCGCCATGGTCGGTTTCTGGGCGACCCTGTCCCTGAATATCCCGGACTTCAGCCGCTACGCCAAAAGCCAGAAAGACCAGATTCTGGGCCAGATATTCGGTTTGCCCCTGACCATGTTTCTGTTCGCCGCGCTGGGGGTAGTGCTGACCGCTGCCTCGGAAAAACTGGTGGGCGTCACGGTGTCCGATCCGGTGAGCCTCATTGGTCACATCCAGAGTCCTGGCTGGGTGGCCCTGGCCATGGCCCTGATCATCATCGCCACGCTGTCCACCAACACGGCCGCCAACATTGTCTCGCCCACCAACGACTTCCAGAACATCGCGCCAAAACTGATCAACCGCACCAAGGCCGTGATGTTGACCGGTCTGGTGGGGCTGGCCTTGATGGCCCATGAACTGCTGAAAAAACTCGGCCTGCTGGTCTCTGACGTGAGCCTTGAAACCGTGTACTCCAACTGGCTGCTGGGCTATTCCAGCCTGCTGGGGCCGATTGCCGGGATCATGGTGGTGGACTATTTCATCATCCGTCAGCAAAAACTCGACCTTGAGGGGCTCTACCTCGATGGTGTGTACCCGGCCTGGAACTGGAACGGTTTCATTGCCTTCGGCGTGCCGGTTGCGCTGACCCTGTTGTCACTGGGCAGCAGCGCCTTCAGCTGGTTTTACGATTACGGCTGGTTTACCGGGTCGTTACTGGGGGCTGCGATTTACTACGGATTGTGCCGCCTGAGCCGCCCGCAGGTGACCGTGGTCAAAGGTGCAATTTGAAATTCCCCCCCCATCAATTCTTATAAGAACTGCCTGAGGAAAACGCCATGAACGCTGTACAAGACCTTCAGCAGCAACGCCCGCAGTCCATCAATGGAGAGCGCCTCTGGGCCTCGCTGATGGAGCTGGCGCAACTGGGAGCCACAGTCAAAGGCGGGGTCTGTCGCCTGGCCCTGACCGACCTCGACCGTCAGGCCCGGGACATCTTCGTACGCTGGTGTGAAGAAGCGGGCTGCACGGTCAGTGTCGACGCGGTGGGCAATATTTTCGCCCGTCGTCCCGGGCTCAACCCGGACTTGCCGCCAGTAATGACCGGCAGCCATATCGATACCCAGCCCACCGGCGGCAAGTTTGACGGTTGCTACGGAGTGCTGGCGGGTGTCGAAGTACTGCGCACGCTCAATGACCTCAACATCGAGACACAAGCCCCGCTGGAAGTGGTGGTGTGGACCAATGAAGAAGGCTCGCGGTTTGCGCCGTGCATGATGGGCTCCGGGGTATTTGCGGAAAAATTCACCCTTGAAGAAACCCTGGCCAAGACCGACGCCCAGGGTGTAACGGTTGCCGAGGCCCTGAATGCCATTGGTTATGCCGGCAGCCGCAAAGTCAGTGGCCACCCGGTGGGTGCTTACTTCGAAGCCCATATCGAGCAAGGGCCGATCCTTGAAGACGAACGCAAAACCATAGGCGTGGTGCTTGGCGCTCTGGGGCAAAAATGGTTCGACCTCAACCTGCGCGGCGTAGAAGCCCACGCGGGACCGACGCCCATGCACCTGCGCAAAGACGCCCTGGTCGGCGCTGCGGCCGTGGTGGCCGCGGTCAACCAGGCCGCCTTGAGCCATCAGCCCCATGCCTGTGGCACCGTGGGTTGCCTGCAAGCCTATCCGGGGTCACGCAACGTAATCCCGGGCGAAGTGCGCATGACTCTGGATTTCCGTCACCTGTTGCCGGAGCGACTGGACTCGATGATCGAGCAAGTGCGTGGAGTGATCGAAGCCACCTGCAAGCAGCATGGCCTGAGTTTTGAACTGACCCCGACTGCGGACTTCCCGCCGTTGTACTTCAACCCGGATTGTGTGGATGCGGTGCGCGACGCGGCCAATGAGTTGGGGTTATCCAACATGGACATCGTCAGCGGGGCAGGGCATGACGCGATCTTCCTGGCCGAGCTGGGTCCGGCGGGGATGATTTTTGTGCCCTGTGAGGGGGGGATCAGTCACAACGAGATCGAGAATGCCGATCCCGGGGATCTGGCGGCGGGATGTGCGGTGTTGCTCAAGGCGATGCTTGCGGCATCGCAGATAGTTGCGCAAACCCGCTAAGGGGTGTTGCTGGCGTCTTTGGGATGCACAAACGGATATGTACGCGGTATTCCAGTTGCTTGAACTAGGTACATATCCGTTCAATGCGCAACGGCGATTTACCGGTTTCGCCCTTACGGCGAGTCCCTTTTGGCAAACGCCCCAAAAGGAACCAAAAGGTCTGCGCCCTACCATACGGCCGAGCTCGCCTAGGCTCGCCCGGTGCCCTCACTCCGGCGCTGTTGTGGGGGCACGCCGTGACGGGCCATCCATGGCCCGGCACGGCTGGCTCGGCGTCCTGCCTCGCCACCCCCACAACAGCACCTGCGTTCGGCCTCCTGTGATGGGCGTCTGCGTCGTTTCGACTATCGAGTTGCGGTAGAGGCATCGTCTTTAAAAGCAAAAAGCAAAAAGCAAAAAGCAAAAAGCAAAACAGCGCCTACAGGTCGTTTTTGATCTGCTTTTGATCTGCTTTTGATCTGCTTTTGATTTGTTTTTGATCTTGATCTACTGGCCCCTTCGGGAGGCCGAGAGGAGGTTCTGCGTAGTTGTCCTCCCGGCATGGATGCCGGGAGAGCCGTGTTGGGCCATGGATGGCCCGTCACGGCGTGGCCACGGAGCGGGACCGGAGCGAGGGAACCTGAGCGCAGCGAAGGCCGTACGCTGGGGCAAGGCCTTTTTGGTTCCTTTTGTGGCTGTTTGACAAAAGGGACTCGCCGTAAGGGCGAAACCCGTAGAGAGCCGTGATACATCAAACGGATATGTACACGGTGGGATTTATAGATCTACCGGATACATATCCTGCACAGGCGTTTATCTGAAATACAGGTTTCGCCCTTACGGCGAGGTACTTTTGGCAAACGCCCCAAAAGTACCCAAAAGGTCTGTGCCCTACCATACGGCCGTGCTCGCCTAGGCTCGCCCGGTACCCTCACTCCGGCGCTGTTGTGGGGGCACGCCGTGACGGGCCATCCATGGCCCGGCACGGCTGGCTCGGCGTCCTGCCTCGCCACCCCCACAACAGCCCCTGCGTTCGGCCTTCTGTGATGGGCATCCGCGTCGTTCCGACTATCCAGTGGCGGCAGGGACATCTCCTTTAAAAGCAAAAAGCAAAAAGCAAAACAGCGACTACAGGGGCGTTTTTGATCTGCTTTTGATCTGCTTTTGATCTGCTTTTGATCTTGATCTACTGGCCCCTTCGGGAGGCTGAGAGGAGGTTCTGCGTAGTGGTCCTCCCGGCATGGATGCCGGGAGAGCCGTGTTGGGCCATGGATGGCCCGTCACGGCGTGGCCACGGAGCGGGACCGGAGCGAGGGAACCTGAGCGCAGCGAAGGCCGTACGCTGGGGCAAGGCCTTTTTGCTTACTTTTGTGGCTGTTTGACAAAAGTGAGCCGCCGTAAGGGCGGAACCCGTAGAGAGCCGTGATACATCAAACGGATATATACGCGGTATTCATGGCCCGACACGGCTGGCTCGGCGTCCTGCCTCGCCACCCCCACAACAGCCCCTGCGTTCGGCCTTCTGTGATGGGCATCCGCGTCGTTTCGGCTATCGAGTGGCGGCAGGACATCGTCTTTAAAACCCAAAGCCAAAACTTATGCCAATGGCGGCGTACGCGGCGGGATCAGGCGTTTGCTGCCGGTGGCTTCAAACGCCGCAGCAAACCGCAACAACGCCGAATCATCATAGGCCCGACCGGCAAAGGTCAGCCCCACCGGCATGCCAATATCCGCCATCACACCCATAGGCACCGTCACCGTCGGCACACCCAGATGCCGGATCGCCAGGTTACCGTTGGCAACCCAAACCCCATTGCTCCACGCAATATCCGCAGATACCGGATTCACATCCGCATCCGCCGGCCCTACATCGGCAACCGTCGGGAACAGCACTGCATCCAGACCCAGACCATCCATCCAGTCCTCCAGGTCAATCCTGCGGGTCTGCTCCAGGCCGCGCAGGCCATCCGGCACGGTACTGATCCGGTCCCACGGGGTAATGCCGCGCTCGGCCATGCGCACATATTCATCCATGCCCGCCGCCAGTTCATCTTCGCGATTGGGCAAGGTTCCCGGGTCGTGGGGGAAGATCAGTGCACCGTCAACGGCTGCCAGACAGCCAAGTTTCGGATCACCATTGGCCCGCAGGAAGTCGTCAAACGCCCAGGCCGACAGCTCCCACAACTCATCATGCAAAAACTCTTTGGACACCAGACCGCGGGTAAACACGGTGGGTGCTCCGGGGCGGTCACCCTCGCAATTGGACACCAGCGGGAAGTCGACTTCGATCACTTCACCACCCCGGGCTTCAATGGCCTGACGCGCGGCTTGCCAGAGCTCGATCACCGAGGCCCGGGTAATGATCCGCTGGCCGGTCGGGCCGCCAATACCCGGTGCTTCGGCCGTGCCCGCTTCGGGGTCGGCATTGATGTACATGCGCGGTATGCCAAAGCGCTTGCCTGCCAGTGCGTCAGCGCCGGCATTGAGCTCTGCATAAGAGGCAGGGCGCACCGAGGCCACTGCCGGGATCGGTACCCAGGGCTGCAGGCGCCACAGATCACCACGGGTGTCCGGGTCTTCGGCCACGACCACGTCCAGTACTTCAAGCAGGTCGGCCATGGTTCTGGCAAACGGCACCACCACGTCCATGGTCGGGGTCAGCGGCCAGTTGCCGCGCACCGAAATCACCCCGCGCGATGGGGTATAGGCGCACAAACCATTGTTCGAGGCCGGGCCACGTCCGCTGGACCAGGTTTCTTCCGCCAGACCAAAGGCCGAAAAACTGGCTGCGGTTGCCGTGCCTGCACCGTTGGATGAGCCCGAGGCAAAGGGCGCGGTGAGGTAATCGGCGTTATACGGGCTCTCGGCCCGGCCATATACCCCGCGCTGCATGCCACCGTTGGCCATGGGCGGCATATTGGTCTTGCCCAGGCAAATGGCCCCGGCGCCACGCAGGCCTTCGATGGTAAACGCATCGCGATGGGCCACCAGGTCCTTGAAGGCGGGGCTGCCCGACGCTGCGGTCAGCCCTTTCACCAGATAGCTGTCCTTGGCGGTGTAGGGGATGCCGTCCAGAGGTCCCAGGGTCTGCCCCTTGGCCCGCCGTGCATCGCTGGCCTGCGCTTCGGCCAGCGCCTCAGGGTTGCGCACCACCACGGCATTGAGGGCAGTGGCTGTATCGGGCGTGTCATAGGCATCGATGCGGGCAAGATAAGCCTGCACCAGCTCAACCGCCGTTACCTGTCCGGACTCGAGCGCGGCGCGCAGTTGGGCGATGGGGACCTCGGTGACTTCAAACATGCGCTTACCGCTGGTTGCTGATGGGGGACGCAGAGCTTATCTAAAGTCGTACCTGCTCAGCCAGCGATGTGATGATAAACCCTGCCCGTTCCGGACCCATGCAGGAGCGAGCTTGCCTCGCGAGCTTTTTGCCGGGCCCATATTGAAGGCTGTGGCGCCGGTAGACCTGGCTACAACCTCTGCCAAAACGCATCGGCCTGGGGATTACGGTTATCCCGCCAGCGCACCAGAATCACTTCCAGATGGTCCGATTCCATGTCCGGGTACAAGCGCACCAGTTCCTGCCGCTCGATCAGGGGCGCGACCATGCTGTGGGGCATGCACGCCACGCCCTGGCCGCTGGCGACCATGGGTTTCAGGGCTTCGGATACGGTCGCTTCGAACACCTGCAGCAGGCGCTGTGGTTGTGGATGGCGGTTGATCTGGGTGCGCGACAGTTCATGCAGTTGCGCACTGCGCGAGTAGCTCAACAGCGGGATCGGCGCATCGGTCTGCGCACAGTGCGCGGCCAGGGCCGGGGTGGCGACCCAGTACAGTTCGTCCTGGCCCAGGGACTTGACCTCGAACTCGCTCTGACGGGAGTAGGGCGCAGTCTTGGCGTCGCGGTAGAACAGGATGAAATCGCAACGTCCCGACATCAGCGCCATGTAGTAATCATCGGTGCTGCGATAACCGGTATCGATCCGGGTAAACAGGGGCGCCTCAGGGCTGTTGAGCCGGCTGATCCAGCCCGGGAAAAAGTTGCAGGCCAGGGTGTGCAACGAGGCGAATGTCAGCGGCCGGTTCAGCACTCTTACGCTCTGCTCGCAGTCCCGGGCCATGCGCACCAGTTCCACGGCATTCGGCAGCAGGGCTTCGCCGGCAGCCGTCAGGCGCACCGGGTTGCGGTCGCGGTCCACCAGGGTCGCGCCCAGGTGGCCTTCAAGTAACTGAATGCGCCGGCTCAACGCCGATTGCGACGAGCCACGCATGCTGGCAGCCGCAGTGAACTTGCCGGTATCGGCCAGGGCGAGAAAGTCTTCATACCAGTCGATATTCATAGAGTTATTCCAATATTCGATAGGGCGTCCAGCATTGTGGATCAAGAGTCGCTATCCGGCCCGTGGCTCTGTCTTTATTGTGCCCATCACACGCCACCTGCCGTTGAACTGTGGTCGTCAGGCATAACAAGAAGAATTTTTAAAGGGGCAATGATATGCACAAATTGAATAGGGTGAAGCTTTTGCTTGGAGCGCCCGTACTGGCACTGCTCGCCACCTGTGTCCAAACCGCCCAGGCAGGTGTGCTGGATAAAGTCAAAGCCCATGGCTCTGTGCGCTGTGGGGTAGCCGGCGACAAACCGGGCTTTTCCCTGATCGATGACAAGGGGCGCTGGACCGGCATGGACGTGGATCTCTGCCGGGCAGTGGCTGCCGCGGTGCTGGGCGATGCGGACAAGGTCGAGTACCTGACCACCACCGCCAAAAACCGCTTTACCGCCCTGGCGTCCGGGGAAATCGACATTCTGTCCCGCGCCGCGTCCTGGACGGCCGAGCGGATAGCCAACCTGGGGGTGGATTTCACCACCGTCTGGTTTTATGACGGCCAGGGCTTTATGACCCACGCCGCCGACGGCATCGAAAAACTCACCGATCTGGACGGCGCAACCTTTTGCCTGTCACCGGGCACCACCTCCGAGCAGAACCTGGAGGACTATTTCGGCCGCCGTGGCCTGACCTATAAAACCGTGGTCATCGAGAAAAGCCCCGAGCTGTACGCGGCCTTCCAGCGCGGGCGCTGCAATGCCATCTCCAACGACTCCTCGGGCCTGGCCGCACGCCTGGCGCTGATGAACAACCCCCAGGACTACGCGCTGCTGCCCGAAGTGATCTCCAAGGAGCCTCTGGGCGCTTTCGTCGCCCAGGGTGACACCACCTGGCGCAACATCGTGACCTGGACCGCCTACGCGCTGATGACCGGTGAAGAGCTGGGCGTGACCTCGGACAACGTCGACCAGTTACGCACCAGTAAAACGGCATCAACCGATATCGCCCGTTTGCTGGGGACTGAAGGCACCATCGGTCAATCCTTTGGCCTGGACAATGACTGGGCATACCGCGCCCTCAAGCAAGTGGGCAATTACGCGCAGATCTACGACCGTAACCTCGGCCAGCAGACAGCCCTGAACATTCCCCGCGGGTTGAACCGCAGCTGGAAAGACCATGGCTTGATGTATGCACCGCCGATTCGTTAAGGGAATTACGCTTATGTCGACCCATCGTTCGCCCAATCTGCGTCTGTCCAGTGTGTTGCAGCAGGGGCTGGTACTGGCCCTGGTTGCGGCAGTCTTTTATTTGCTCGCCAGTAACGCCGCGTTGAACCTCAAACACCTGAATATCGCCTCGGGATTCGGTTTTTTATCTCAGCGTGCCGGTTACGACATCAGTTTCTCGCTGATTGACTACACCCCGGACGCGACCTACGCCCGGGCTTATCTGGTGGGCCTGCTCAACACCTTGCTGGTGTCGGTGCTGAGCATTGTGCTGGCGACCCTGCTGGGTGGCGCACTGGGCCTGGCCAGGGTCTCGGACAACTGGCTGATCAAGCGCCTGAGCGGCACCTGCGTCGAGTTTCTGCGCAATGTGCCGCTGGTGGTGCATCTGGTGTGGTGGTACGGGCTGGTCCTGGCCTTGCCCGGGGTCAAACACTCGGCTTCACTGGCCGGCGTGGTGTTTTTGAACAACAACGGCCTCACCCTGCCTTGGCTTGAGCAGGGCAGCCTGGTGGGTTGGGGCCTGACCTTGATGGCCCTGGGCACCTTGCTGGGCTATGGGTTTTGTCGAGTCAAGGATGCCCGTGCGCCGTGGCGCGGGTTTGCTTCCCGGCGCTGGCCGGCACTGTTGGCCGGGGCCCTGTTGCTGCCGTTGCTGGTGTACGCCTTGAGCGGGGCCCAGGTGCAGTGGGAGGTGCCGGTGCAGCGTGGCTTCGGCTTCAAGGGCGGGATCACCCTGGTACCGGAAATGCTCGCCCTGTGTCTGGCCCTGTCGTTCTACAGCGCCAGTTACATCGCCGAAATCGTGCGCGGCGCCATCGAGTCGGTTCATCGCGGCCAGTACGAAGCAGCCAGGGCACTGGGCTTCAAGTCCGGCTCAACCATGCGCCAGCTGATCGTGCCGCAAGCGATCTACCCGATGATTCCGCAGATCACCAACACCTACCTCAACATCGTCAAGAACTCCTCGCTGGGGGTAGTCATCGGTTTCATGGAGCTGGTGTCGTCCACCGGCGGCACCACCCTGAACCAGACCGGCCAGGCCATTGAGTGCATCGCCCTGGTGATGGGCACTTACTGTGCAATCAGCCTGGTGATCTCCCTGGGGATGAACATCTACAACCACCGTATCGGCCAGAGGGGGCACTGAACATGACTGCAATGAATCAAGCACTGACGCTGCCGTTGGCGCCGCCACGACTGCCCTGGACCCGGCGCGTGCTGACCTGGACCCGCAGCCAGCTGTTCCCCAGCGCGGGCCACAGTTTGCTGACCCTCGGGGTGATTGCACTGCTGTGCTGGTGCGTGCCCGCGGCCCTCAACTGGCTGGTTTTTGATGCCACCTTCGTTGGCGAACATGCCAGGGATTGCAACCCTGCCGGGGCTTGCTGGTTGCCGATAACCCAGCGCTGGAACCTGTTTGTCTATGGCTTCTATCCCCAGGCCGAACAGTGGCGGGTGACCCTGTCATTTGTGCTGGCGGGTTCGGCGTTCGGGCTGCTGTTTTTCAAGCGCCTGGACCGTCGCCTGCTCCTGGCTTACCTGGCGTTGCTGCCCATCGTGATGTGGTGGCTGCTCAAGGGCGGCGCCGGTTTGCCGGAGGTATCTTCGACCAGGTTCGCCGGGATGCTGGTAACGGTGTTCCTCGGCACGGCCGGGATGATTTTCGCCTTGCCGCTGGGAATTCTGCTGGCCCTGGGCAGACGCTCCAAACTGCCGGTGGTCCGCCTGCTGTGCGTGCTGTACATCGAGCTGGTGCGTTCGGTGCCGGTGATCTCGCTGCTGTTCATGGCGTCGCTGATGATTCAACTGTTCCTGCCGCCGGGTTCGGCTTTTGACATCCTGCTGCGGGTGCAGCTGGTGTTGATCCTGTTCACCGCAGCCTACATGGCCGAGACCCTGCGTGGCGGCTTGCAGAATCTGCCCAGGGGCCAGTACGAAGCAGCCCAGGCACTGGGCTTCGGCTACTGGAAAACCATGGGCCAGATCATCCTGCCGCAGGTGCTCAAGCAATCCATTGCGCCGTTGCTGACGCAGTTTATCGGCCTGTTCAAAGAGACCACGCTGGTGATGATTGTCGGCGTACTGGACATCGTGGGCATTGCCATGAGCACCGCCGTCACCCCTGAGTGGGTCGAGTACGGCCACGAAATCTATGTGTTCCTGGCGATTTATTTCTTTGTCATCTGTTTTGCACTGTCGCGCTACGCCCGACACCTTGAACAACGTATGGAGCAGAGCCGCTCATGATCAGCAAAGCCAAGTCCGATCCAGCCCTGATGGTGCGCATCGAGCAATTGAACAAATGGTTCGGTAATGCCCACGTACTGAAAAATATTTCCCTGAACGTTGAAGCGGGGGAGAAGGTGGTGATTTGCGGGCCTTCGGGTTCGGGCAAGTCGACCCTGATCCGCTGCATCAACCAGCTCGAACAACACCAGCAAGGCACAGTCGAGGTGCTGGGGGAGGAGCTCAATGGCAGCGTCAAGGGGCTGGAGCGCATTCGTCGTCAGGTCGGCATGTGCTTTCAGCACTTCAATCTGTTCCCCCATCTCACCGTGCTGAAAAACTGCACCCTGGCGCAAACCTCCAACCTTGGCGTGCCCCAGGACCAGGCCATCGAGCGCGCCCTGAGCCTGCTGGACAAGGTCAAGATGCGCGACCATGCCAACAAGTTTCCGTCCCAGTTGTCCGGCGGCCAGCAGCAACGTATCGCGATAGCCCGGGCGTTGTGCATGCAGCCCAAAGTCATGTTGTTTGATGAACCGACCTCGGCCCTGGACCCGGAAATGATTGCCGAGGTCCTGGAGGTGATGACCAGTCTGGCCCATGAAGGCATGACCATGATCTGTGTGACCCACGAGATGGGTTTCGCGCGCAAGGTCGCGGACCGGATTGTATTTATGGATCAGGGCGAAATTGTTGAAGAGGCCCCGCCCGAGCGGTTTTTCTCGGCCCCTGAATCCCCGCGAACCCAACGTTTTTTGAGCCAGATCATCAACCACGGAGTGCATGCACAATGACCCCTTCTATTGCCATGGCCTTGCACGGTGGCGCCGGCGTACTGATGCCCGGCATGCTGACTGAAGACGACGAACAGGCGATCCACCAGGCGTTGTTGCAGGCGCTCAAGGCCGGGGTTGCAGTGCTGGAGCGCGGCGGTAGCAGCCTGGATGCGGTGCAGGCCAGCGTGGTCGAGCTGGAGGAGTGCCCCTGGTTCAATGCCGGAAAAGGCGCTGTCTTTACCCACTGCGGCGATCATGAACTGGACGCCGCGATCATGAACGGCGCCAACCTGGAGGCAGGTGCAGTGGCGGGTGTGCACCATGTGCGCAACCCGATTTGCGGAGCGCGGGCGGTGCTTGAGCACAGTGAACATGTGTTGCTGGCCGGTACCGGCGCCGATCTGTTCCTGTCCGAGCAAGCGGGGCTGGAGCATGTCAGCAACGATTGGTATGACACGCCCTTGCGCCGTCGGCAGTGGGCCGCCCAGCAACAGCAACCCGAGACCCTGATGCTGGAGCCGGGGGGCATTGAAAAGAAATTCGGCACCGTGGGCGCTGTGGCCCTGGACTGCAACGGGCATGTGGCAGCAGCCACCTCCACCGGTGGCATTACCAACAAGCGCTACGGTCGGGTAGGCGACTCGCCGCTGATCGGCTCCGGTACCTGGGCCGATGACCGCAGTGCCGCCATCTCGGCCACCGGGCACGGCGAATTCTTTATCCGCACTGTGGTCGCCCATAACATCGCGTCGCGTATCCGCCTGGTGGGATCGAGCCTGGACCAGGCCTGTGAGGCGGTGGTGCAGGGCGAGCTCAAGGAACTGGGAGGCAGCGGCGGCGTAGTGGCGGTATCCCCTTCGGGCGAGACCGTTCTGAGCTTCAACACCCCCGGCATGTACCGCGCCTGGCGGGATGCGGAGGGTGGTATGCACACGGCGATTTATGCCGAGGATGACCGCCTGCACGCTGTTTGACGCATACCGCCCCCTGTAGGAGCGAGCGTGCTCGCAAGCTCTTTGTTGTCAGGTTGCAAAGGCTCGCTCCTGCAGGGGAAGGCGGGTGGGACGCAGTGATGGCATATTGACCTCAGAGGAGGCCGCAGCTTAGTCTCGGCCTCCTTTTACGCCATGGACTGAAGACATGATTACCTGCCATCTGCGCTATGTGATTGACCCTTACAAACTGGCCGAATTCGAAGCGTACGGGCGGTTGTGGATCCCGCTGGTAGAGAAATTCGGTGGCATCCACCACGGCTACTTCCTGCCATCGGAAGGCGCCAACAACATAGCGCTGGCCATGTTTTCGTTCCCCTCCCTGGCAGCCTATGAAGACTACCGCGAGCGCTCTAAAACCGACCCCGAGTGTATCGCGGCGTTCAAGCTGGCAGAGGACAACCGCTGCATTGTCAGTTACGAGCGCAGCTTCCTGCGTCCGGTGTTCCAGTAACCGGGCAGCGACTACGGATTACCAGGGTGAATATTCCGATCCATATTGACAATCATTGGCGATGAGGAAATACTCGTCGCCAATATTCATATATATGACTATATAACTTGGCGCATAAAGTCTATGAATGCTCTTTCTAGTGATACCCGCCTGCCGCATTACCAACGCCTGCGTGACCATCTGGCTGAGCAGATCGCCAGGAACCGCTGGCGCCCGGGGGAGGTGATTCCTACCGAGGCTGCGCTGTCTGCGCAATATCACCTGTCCACCGGCACCGTGCGCAAAGCCATAGACATGCTGGTCAGTGATGGCGTCCTGGAACGCCAACAGGGTCGCGGTACCTTTGTCCGCCGTCCCCAGTTTCAATCTTCGCTGTTCCGGTTTTTCCGCTTTCAGACTGCCTCCGGCGAACGCCTGGTGCCGCAAAGTCGCATCCTCAGCGTCGAGCCCGTGGCTGCGCCCTCGGCAGTGGCCCAGGCGCTGGGGCTGGCTGTCGATGCAGCAGTGATCCGGATTGTGCGTATTCGCCTGCTGGAAGTTCAGCCGCTGCTTGCCGAAGAAATCTGGCTGCCCCGCAGCCGTTTCGAACCGCTGCTCAAGATCGATCTGAGTGAGCAGGGGCCGTTGCTGTATCCCATCTACGAAGAGATGTGCGGCCAGGTTGTGGCCTATGCCGAAGAAACCCTGACCGCCGAATCGGTCAATGAAGTGCATGCCCGGCTGCTGCAGGTCGAGGTCAACAGCCCGGTGGTGGTGATCGAGCGGTTGGCCCGGGATTACGCCGGTACGCCGCTGGAGTGGCGACGCTCGCGCGGGCATGCCGAGCATTTCCGTTACAGCGTGGATATCCGTTAACCCCCCACCCCTGTGGGCCCGTTGGCCGGCAGGGGGTTCATCGTTGTGTTTGTCATGACTGGCCCGATAGCGGCGCGGTTCGCGTTCGGCTGCCTCAGGTTCCACCCATAAGGATAAGAATCATGTTCAGTTGGTATCGGCAGGTCACTCCCCGGGAGCGAAAAACGTTTTGGGCCTGCTTCGGCGGATGGTCCCTCGACGCGCTGGAAGTACAAATGTTCGGTCTGGCGATTCCGGCGCTGATTGCCGCCTTCGCCTTGACCAAGGGCGATGCAGGATTGATCAGCGCTGTCACCCTGGTGACGTCGGCGATCGGTGGCTGGGTCGGCGGCACGCTGTCTGACCGCTATGGTCGGGTGCGCACGCTGCAGTGGATGATTCTCTGGTTCTCGTTCTTCACCTTTCTGTCAGCCTTCGTCACCGGCTTCCATCAACTATTGATCGTCAAGGCGCTGCAGGGGTTTGGCATCGGTGGCGAATGGGCGGCCGGCGCAGTACTGATGGCCGAGACCATCAACCCGAAATATCGCGGCAAGGTCATGGGCACCGTGCAAAGCGCCTGGGCGGTCGGTTGGGGTCTGGCGGTCGGGGTGTTCGCCCTGATCTATTCGCTGGTACCGCAGGACATGGCTTGGCGTGTGATGTTCGTGGTCGGGTTGCTGCCTTCGTTCCTGATCATCTGGGTGCGGCGCAATGTGGAGGAGCCCGACAGCTTCCAGCGCATGCAAAAGGAACGTGTCATCCCCCAAAGCTTCTTCAAATCCCTGGCGGGCATCTTCCGCCCGGAACTGATCCGCGTGACCCTGTTCGGGGGGCTGCTGGGGCTGGGCGCCCACGGTGGTTACCACGCGGTCATGACCTGGCTGCCGACCTTCCTTAAAACCGAGCGCAACCTGTCGGTACTCAACTCCGGCGGTTATCTGGCGGTGATTATCTTTGCCTTCTGGTGCGGCTGCGTGGTCAGCGGTTTGTTGATCGACCGTATCGGGCGTCGCAAGAACATTGTGCTGTTCGCGTTGTGCTGTGTGGTCACGGTGCAGTGCTACGTGTTCCTGCCGCTGAGCAATACCCAGATGCTGTTTCTCGGCTTCCCGCTGGGCTTCTTTGCCGCCGGTATTCCCGCAAGCCTTGGGGCCCTGTTTAACGAACTGTACCCGGCGGACGTGCGCGGTGCCGGTGTGGGTTTTTGCTACAACTTTGGCCGGGTGCTGTCGGCGGTGTTCCCGTTCCTGGTCGGGCATATGAGCGAGTCCATGTCCCTGGGCTCGGCGATTGGCATCGACGCCGGCATCGCCTATGGCGTGGCCGTTCTCGCCGCCCTTTGCTTGCCGGAAACCCGTGGCCGCAGCCTTGAAAAATCCACGTCCGTGATCCCGGACGACACCCTTGGCAAAGAGGGCGCCCGTGCCTGAAGCCGCTTACTTTTGTAGATGAAATCCATGTCTGATCCCCGTTCCACAACCCTGACCGGCATCGATAGTCATGCCCATGTATTCAGTCGCGAGCTGAACCTGAGCGCGGCCCGGCGTTACACCCCGGACTATGACGCGACCCTGGCGCAGTACTTTAAATACCTGGGCGACCACGGTCTGAGTCACGGCGTGCTGGTGCAGCCCAGCTTTCTGGGCACCGATAACAGCTACCTGCTGGCAGCGCTGGAACAGGCGCCCGGGCAACTGCGCGGGGTGGTGGTGCTGGAACCCGGGGTCAAGCCCGGGGTGCTGCACGACATGGCCCGCCAGGGCGTGGTCGGGGTGCGCCTGAACTTGATGGGCAAGGCCTTGCCGGACCTGGCCGAGCCAGTCTGGAAAGACTTTCTGGGTCGCATTGCCGGGCTGGGCTGGCATGTCGAGTTGCACCGTCAGATCGAGGACCTGCCGGATCTTGCATGTCAGCTACTGGCGTCCGGGGTCAAAGTGGTGATTGATCATTTTGGCCGCCCGGACGCACGTCTGGGTCTGGATCAACCCGGTTTTGCGCAAATGCTCGAACTGGGACGCAGCGGTCGGGTATGGGTGAAAGTCTCTGGCATCTATCGTCTGGGTGGCAGCGAGCGGCAAAACCTCGAGTTTGCCCGGGCGGCATTGCCCTTGCTGGTGCAGAGCTTTGGCCCGGACCGATTGGTGTGGGGCAGTGACTGGCCGCATACCCAGCATGAACACACTATTGACTATGCCCGGGTGATTGAGCAGTTGCAGGCCCTGCAATGCCCGGCGCCATTGCTGCAGTCGCTGCAGGGGCAGGCGGCTAAAGTCTTATTCGGGTTTTGACTGCAGATCGGTCAGTATCGAGTTTGATCTTGTCAATGTAATCGTGGTCTTGCGGGGCTGCGGTGGTAGGGTCGACAGCATGGCGCTTCATTTCTTTTTCAGTTACCCGGAGACACAGATCACATGGCAACGGCATCAGCGGTAATCGACATCCCGGCTTCGGCCGACCAGGTCTGGCAATTGATCGGTGGCTTCAATAGCCTGCCCGACTGGTTGCCGATCGTCACCCGAAGCGAACTCAGTGAAGGCGGGCGCTTGCGCAACCTGCGCACCGAGGATGGCACGGTGATTGTCGAGCGTCTGCAAACCTTCGATAACGCCGCTAAAACCTACAGCTACTCCCTGACCGAGTCCCCTTTTCCGGTGCAGGACTATCTGGCGACCTTGAGCGTTGAGGCCCTGGGTGACGGCGCGCGAGTGAGATGGTCCGGTCATTTCACGGCGCTCGGTGTCACTGAAGGCGAGGCACAGGAACTGTTCACGGGTGTCTACCAGGTCGGCCTGACAGCGTTGCGCGCCAATTTCCCGGGCTGACAGCCCAATCCTGCAGGAGCCTGTATCCAATGGGGGCTGGCTTGCCAGCGATGGCGGTGGGTCAGTCGATGCATCGGCTTCTGACACTCTGCTGCGGCGAGCAGGCTCGCTGCTGCAGTTTTTACCAGGGCAGCAGTAGTGGCATATTGCTCATAAGCTCATAAAGTCGATATTGGCAAGCTAGACCCTTGAAATAAAACGAAAAACCCGCAAATGGTGGCCATCCAGAATCAGTCCGGGTTGGAAAACATGTGACTATTTAATGACTTAGGTCAGTATTGCTTTGAAATAAATTGTGCAAAATAACTTGTTACTTATTGTGACACTGGGGTAAGATCGCCCTGCGTTCACCTACCACGGTTTATGCATTTTTAAGCCCCAAGTTTCCATCAGCTACTTGGGCTTTTTTTTGCCTTAAATTTGATATCGGATCCAATTTCTACAAGCGCAGAAACAAAAACGGCGCCCGTTGCAGGCGCCGTCGTCCAGTCATAAAGCCTTAAGCAATCGCTTTCGAACTCCACTCGCCGTTAACCAGACGTTGCAGGCCCAGCGGGTTGCGATTTTGCAACGCTGCCGGCAGCAAGGCGTCGGGATAGTTCTGGTAGCACACCGGACGCAAGAACCGGTCGATGGCCAGTGAGCCAACCGAGGTGCCGCGTGCATCCGAAGTGGCCGGGTAAGGGCCGCCGTGAACCATGGCATCACAGACTTCGACCCCGGTCGGGTAGCCATTGACCAGGATGCGCCCTACTTTTTGCTCAAGAATCGGCATCAGCCACTGGTAGTGCTCAAGGTCGGCCGGTTCGCCAATCAGGGTGGCGGTCAGTTGCCCGCGCAGGGCCAGCAGCGCTGCTTTGAGCTGGGCGTCATTTTCCACTTCGATGATGATCGTCGCCGGACCGAACACTTCTTCCTGCAGCAAAGGATCCTTGTTCAGCAGCAGGCTGACATCGGCCTTGAACAGCTGTGGCTGGGCCTGTGCGCCGGACTGGCTGTGGCCGGCCAGGTGAGTGATGCCTTTATGGCTGAGCAGGTGCTCGACGCCCTTGGCGTAGTTGCGCAGACCGCCCGCATTGAGCAGGGTGTGTGGCGCCTGTTCGGCCATCTGTTGCGTGAGTTTTTCGACGAACGCCGACAGCTCGGGGGAGCGCAGACCGATCACCAGCCCGGGGTTGGTGCAGAACTGGCCACCGCCCATGGTCACGGATGCGGCCAGTTCCCCTGCCACCTTGCCACCCCGTGCGGCCAGGGCCTGGGGCAGCAGGATCACCGGGTTGATGCTCGACATCTCGGCGAATACCGGAATCGGTTGCTCGCGCTCGGCAGCCATTTTGCTCAGCGCATTGCCACCGTGCAGCGACCCGGTAAAGCCCACTGCCTGAATGGCCGGGTGTTTGATCAGCGGCTCGCCGACGCCGGCGCCGAAGATCATGTTGAACACGCCCTTGGGCATGCCGGTTTTTTCCGCGGCGCGAATGATTGCGCAACCGACCTGGTCAGCCGTTGCCATGTGACCGCTGTGGGCCTTGAACACCACCGGGCAGCCAGCAGCAAAAGCAGCGGCAGTGTCGCCACCGGCAGTGGAAAAGGCCAGCGGGAAGTTACTGGCGCCAAACACTGCCACCGGACCAACGCCGATGCGGTATTGACGCAAGTCCACCCGTGGCAGCGGTTTGCGGTCGGGCATGGCCAGGTCGATACGGGCGCCTAAAAAGTCGCCGCGACGCAGCACTTTGGCGAACAGGCGCATCTGCCCGCTGGTACGACCGCGTTCGCCCTGGATACGCCCGGCGGGCAGTGCGGTTTCACGGCAGACCAGCGCCACAAAGTCGTCGCCCAACTGGTCGATTTCGTCAGCAATAGCATCGAGAAATTCGGCGCGGCGTTCAGGGCTGAGCTGGCGGAATTCGATAAAGGCCTGATCGGCGGCATTGGCGGCGCGGTCTACTTCCTCGGGCGTGGCCTGATGAAAGCGAAAGGGCAGGGCAACGCCGGTGCTGGCATCGAGGCTTTCAAGGGTGACTGTGCCGGCAGCGCTACGGCTGCCGCCGATAAAGTTTTGGCCTGTTACGGTAGACATCGGTTCAATCCTCGCTAGATAGGCTTTAGACGCGCTATGGAACTCAGCGCACAAGACAGGGTTTTTTGTTGTCGTATTTCCAGCCCGGAACAATGTACTGCATGGCGACGCTGTCGTCCCGTGCACCAAGGCCCATGCCTTTATACAGTTCGTGGGCTTTGGCCACTGCGTCCATGTCAATGTCCACGCCCAGACCGGGTCTGGCCGGAACCTTGATGTGACCCTCGACAATTTGCAGCGGTTCGCGGGTCAGGCGCTGACCGTCCTGCCAGATCCAGTGGGTATCGATGGCAGTGATTTCGCCCGGTGCGGCGGCCGCCACCTGGGTGAACATGGCCAGGGAAATATCAAAGTGATTGTTGGAGTGCGAGCCCCAGGTCAGGCCCCACTCGTGGCACATCTGGGCGACCCGCACCGAACCCTGCATGGTCCAGAAGTGCGGATCGGCCAGCGGGATATCGACCGCCTGGGACTGGATCGCATGGCCCATTTCGCGCCAGTCGGTGGCGATCATGTTGGTGGCGGTAGGCAGGCCGGTGGCGCGTCTGAACTCCGCCATCACCTCGCGCCCCGAGTAACCGTTTTCGGCGCCGCAGGGGTCTTCGGCGTAGGCCAGCACATGGTGTTGATCGCGGCACAGGCCGATGGCTTCCTTGAGTGACCAGGCGCCATTGGGGTCAAGGGTAATGCGGGCATCGGGGAAGCGTTCGGCCAGGGCGGTGACGGCTTCGATCTCTTCCGCGCCGCGCAATACCCCGCCCTTGAGCTTGAAGTCGTTGAAACCGTATTTGGCCTGGGCCGCTTCGGCCAGGCGGACGATGGTTTGCGGGGTCATTGCCTGTTCATGACGCAGGCGGAACCAGTCATCGGCATCGGCTTCACTGCGATAGGCCAGATCGGTCTGCTGGCGGTCACCAATGTAGAACAGGTAGCCGAGCATCTTTACCGCGTCGCGCTGCTGGCCTTCACCGAGCAGGGCTGCGACCGGTACTTGCAGAAACTGGCCCAGCAGGTCGAGCAGGGCGGCTTCCATTGCCGTTACCGCATGGATGGTGATGCGCAGGTCAAAGGTTTGCAGGCCCCGGCCGGCCGAGTCGCGGGCGGCAAAGGTGGTGCGCATGGCATTGAGAATGCTCTGGTAGTTACCGATCGGTTGGCCAACCACCAGGCTGCGGGCATCTTCCAGGGTTTCGCGGATACGTTCGCCGCCCGGCACTTCGCCGACCCCGGTATTGCCGCTGCTGTCCTTGAGAATCACGATGTTGCGGGTGAAGAAAGGGCCGTGGGCACCGCTGAGGTTGAGCAGCATGCTGTCATGCCCGGCCACCGGAATCACCTGCAGGCTGGTGACAATCGGGGCTTTTGCCGCGTGGTGCTGGTGTTCGTTATTCATGTCGTGTTCCTTAAAAGAGTCAGGGGCCTAGGCGGGTTGCAGAGCTGCAGGCATCACAGCCGCGGGCTTGGGTTTGGTCTTGGCAAAGAACACGATGATGGCCGCAATGATCGAGGTGCCGGCCAGGCCGTAAAGCCCGCCCTGAATCGAACCTGTGGTTTGTTCCAGGAAGCCGAAGGTGGTGGGTGCAACGAAGCCGCCGAGGTTGCCGATGGAGTTGATCAGTGCAATCACCGCTGCTGCGATGCGCGCATCCAGATAACCCTGGGGGATCGGCCAGAACAGCGACGACGCCGATTTGAAGCCGATGGCCGCAAAGAAGATGGCAATGAACGCGAAGATCGGACCGCCGGTGGTCGAAAGGAACATGCCCAGCGCGGCAATCAGCAAGGCAGCTGCAATCCAGGCCTGCTGGTACTTGAACCGGCTGGCCAGGGCAGCGAATGCATACATGGCAATGATCGAGATCAGCCACGGGATGGAGTTGAAAAAGCCCACCTGGATATCGCTCAGGTCGCCCATTTTTTTGATGATGCTCGGCAGCCAGAACGTGGCCGCGTAAATGGTCAGCTGGATGCAGAAGTAGATGGCACAGAACAACATGATCTGGCGGTCCTTGAGCAGTTTGCCCAGGGTTGGCTTGACGGTGTTGACGGCATCCCGCTCGCGTTGTTCGCGGTCAATTTCGTTGACCAGCGCATCCTGTTCCTGGCGGCTGAGCCATTTGGCGTCATGGGGTTTGGAGTCCAGCCAGAACCAGACAAAAAAGCACAGCAGCACCGAGGCCATGCCTTCAATGATGTACATCCACTGCCAGCCATGCAGGCCCATGCCGGTAATTTGCAGGAGCAGGCCGCTGAGCGGACCGGAAATCAGGGATGCCAGCGCGGAACCGCTGAGGAAGATCGCAATCGCCTTGCCGCGCTCGGCGCCAGGCACCAGGCACCAGCGGGTGAAATAGTAGATAACCCCCGGGAAGAAGCCGGCTTCGGCGACGCCCAGCAAAAAACGCAGGATATAGAAGTGGGTTTCGTTCTGGATAAAGGCCATCAGGGTGGCGGTGATGCCCCAGGTGAACATGATCCGGGTCAGCCAGATGCGGGCCCCCGACTTTTTGCAGCAGCATGTTGGAGGGCACTTCGAACAGTGCATAGCCAATGAAAAACAGCCCGGCGCCAAAGCCGTAGGCGGCGGCACCAATGCCCAGGTCATGCTCCATATGTGAGCGTACAAAGCCGATGTTGACGCGGTCTATGTAATTGACGATGAACATGATGACGAAGAGCGGCAGTACATGCCTCTTCACTTTCTGGATCGCGCGCGCCAGAACAGGATCGTTGGCGGGCGCAGCAGACACGTTGCTGGAAATGTTCACAAATCTGACCCCACTGATTATTTTTATGCGGGTGTGGCTGACCGGTGGCTTGGCCGGCCGGTTGACGGACATCATACGAGTTGAGTTTTCGCCTCGCAATGCCCGGAAACAAACCAATAAGTTATAAATGCCCCGTTTGTAATACTTTTAAGTGTATTTACAGGGGGTTAGGCAGGGTTTTAGCGATGGTGTGAAGTTGGGAAGAGCGGAGTGGATCCGGGGTTTTTTAAATTTTGTTGAGTTTTAACATGGTTGTCATACGAGTTGAGGCCTCTCAGGCTCGAACCAGGTGATAGTATTAAGCCGCCTCAGGTGAAGGGAATAGCCATGCAAGACCAACCGATACGCAAGCGCACGCCGGGTCTGGCCCACGACATCGTGGCCGAACTGACCCGGCAGATTCTGTTGGGGCAACTGGCTCCGGGGCACAAGCTGCCCTCCGAGTCGGTCATCGTCCGCGAGCAGGGGGTGAGCCGTACGGTAGTACGCGAAGCGATTTCCCGATTGCAGGCATCGGGCTTCGTTGAGACCCGGCACGGGATTGGTACCTTTGTTCTTGAGCGCGAAGAGCCCCAGGGCATACACCTGACCAGTGCCACCGCCGCCAGCGTGCGCAGCATTCTTGAGTTGCGCATGGGGCTGGAGACGCAGGCCGCGGCCCTGGCTGCGGGGCGGCGCACAGAAGAACAATTGCTGCAGATGCGTCAGGCGCTGGATGACTATCAGAACGCCCTGGCCAATAACGATGGCAGCGTCGAGCACGACCTGCGCTTTCACAAGCTGATTGCCCAGGCCACCGGCAATACCTACTTCACTGACATCATCTGTCAGCTTGGCCGTACGGTCATACCACGGACCCGGATCAATGCTGACGAGCGCGGTGATGCCGATTTACAGCAGTTGGGGCAAATGGCCGTGCTTGAGCATGAAGCCATCCTGCGCGCCATCCGCCGCCAGGACCCTGATGCGGCGCGTGCGGCCATGCTGCTGCACCTGAGCAACAGCCTGGAACGGATGACGCTGTGATCAGCGCTTTTTGCCAGGGTATGGATCCGGGCGCTAAGCCAGTCAGGCAGCGTGTTATCGTGCTCAACTTTTCGAGGGGATTTGCAATGCGATTACTGATCGGTGCCTTGGGCGTGGCGATGCTGGCCGGCTGCGTTTCACCTGCAATGAATGATGCCCGCAGCAAAAGCCCGACCCGGGTACTGGCTTCGGCCAAACCGACCCCGCTGGTGGCTGAGTGCATCAAGTTCTCGTGGCAGGACGAAGGGGTGTTCGGGGTGGATGCCAGCGCTTATATCAACTCCGGCAAGTCCGGCGAACTGACGGTTTACACCCGTGACGCCAGTTCCTTTGCCGATCTGGTGCCGCAGGGCACGGGCACGGCAGTCAGTTATTACGCCAAACAGCCGGACGACAGCGCAGCCATGCGCCGTATGGCGATGCTGGCGACATGTCTGTAACCCGGCTGTAACGGATGGACCTGAGACAGGGCTTTGTCCTCACCCGGCATTGGCACGACACGCCGTCGGGCATTGAGGTCGAATTCTGGCTGGCAACCGATGACGGGCCGCAGCACGTGCGCCTGCCTTATCAGACTGCAGTCATGTTTATCCCGGCAGCCCAGCGTTCTCAGGCGCAGGCGCTGCTGCAGGATGAGCCCGGCATTGAGTTTCGTGAACTGGCGCTACAGGATTTTCAATCACGCCCGGTGCTCGGTATTTACTGCCAGCAGCACGCCCGCCTGATCGATAGCGCCCAGCGCCTGCGGCGTGCCGGGGTCGAGGTGTTCGAGGCCGATATCCGCCCCCCGGAGCGCTTTTTGATGGAGCGCTTTATCACCGCACCGGTGAGCTTCGGCGGCACCTATGCGGCTGACGGGCCGCTGCGCAATACCCGGATGAAGCCCCATCCCGACTACCGGCCGCGTTTGCAACTGGTGTCCCTGGACATCGAAACCAGTGCCCATGGCGATCTGTACTCGATTGCGCTGCAGGGCTGCGGCCAGCGTCAGGTGTATATGCTGGGCAAGGCCACCGAGGCCGATGCGGCGGTGGATTTCGACCTGGAGTTCTGCGCCACCCGTGGCGAGTTGCTGCAACGTTTGAACCAGTGGATGGCCCTGCACGACCCTGACGCGATCATTGGCTGGAACGTGGTCCAGTTCGACATGCGGGTGTTGCACGAGCATGCCCGGCGCCTGGGTATTCCCTTGCTGTTGGGCCGCGGCGCCAGCGAGATGCAGTGGCGCGAGCACGGCACCCGCAACAACCACTTCTTCGCCAGTGCCGCGGGCCGGCTGATTATCGATGGCATTGAGTCGTTGCGCTCGGCGACCTGGTCGTTTCCGTCGTTCAGCCTGGAAAACGTTGCCCAGACTCTGCTGGGTGAAGGCAAGGACATCAGTACGCCGTACCAGCGCATGGACGAAATCAACCGCATGTTCGCCGAGGACAAGCCCGCGCTGGCGCGTTACAACCTCAAGGACTGCGAGCTGGTGACGCGGATTTTCGAGAAAACCCAGCTGCTGACCTTTTTACTGGAGCGGGCCTCGGTGACGGGGCTGGAGGCGGATCGCAGCGGCGGCTCGGTGGCGGCGTTTTATCATTTGTACATGCCGCTGATGCACCGACAGGGTTTCGTTGCCCCCAATGTCGGAGACAACCCGCCCCAGGCCAGCCCCGGTGGCTTTGTGATGGAGTCCCGGCCGGGCCTGTACGAATCGGTGCTGGTGCTGGATTACAAAAGTCTGTACCCGTCGATTATCCGCACCTTCCTGATTGACCCGCTGGGGCTGGTGGAAGGGTTGCGTGAACCCGGTAACGAGACCTCGGTGCCGGGCTTTCGCGGGGCAAGGTTTTCCCGGACCCGGCACTGTTTGCCGGCCATTATCGAGCGGGTAGCCAATGGTCGCGAGGTCGCCAAGCGGGAGAAGAACGCCCCCTTGTCCCAGGCGCTGAAAATCATCATGAATGCGTTCTACGGGGTGCTGGGCTCCAGCGGCTGCCGCTTCTTCGACACCCGGCTGGCGTCGTCCATTACCTTGCGCGGGCACGAAATCATGCTCAAGACCCGGGCTTTGATCGAAGCCCAGGGCTACAGCGTGATTTATGGCGATACCGATTCCACCTTCGTCTGGCTGCGCAGTGAGCACAGTGAGGCCGATGCGGCCCGTATCGGACGCGAACTGGTGCACCACGTCAACCAATGGTGGCAGGCCCATGTGCGTGACGAGTACGGGCTCAGCAGTGCGCTGGAGTTGCAGTTCGAAACCCACTACAGCCGATTTTTGATGCCGACCATTCGCGGGGCCGAAGAGGGCAGTAAAAAACGCTATGCGGGGCTGGTTGCGCACGCGGACGGGCGCCGGGAGATGGTCTACAAAGGGCTTGAAACCGTACGCAGTGACTGGTCGCCGCTGGCCCAGCAGTTTCAGCAGGCGTTGTACCTGCGCATCTTTAATCGCCAGCCGTATCAGGACTACGTGCGTGACTTTGTGCGCAGTACCCTGGCCGGGGAGCATGACGAGCTGCTGATCTACCGCAAGCGCTTGCGCCGGCAGCTGAGTGACTACGAGCGCAACGTGCCGCCCCATGTGCGGGCCGCGCGGCTGGCGGACGAGTACAACGACCGGCAGGGGCGCCCCCGGCAATACCAGAACGGCGGCACCATCAGCTACGTGATCACCCTGGCCGGCCCCCAGCCGTTGGAGAACCGCACGGCCGGGCTGGATTACGATCACTACCTGACGCGCCAGCTACAACCGGTGGCGGACGCGATTCTGGCGTTTGTCGACGATGATTTCAGCGCACTGGTGGGCGGGCAGCTGGGCTTGTTTTAAGCGTCGCTGGCCGGGGTTGCCTTGGACTTGGCGCGGTCTTTGGCGGCCTTGGCTTCGGCGGCCAGGCACTCCAGGCAAAACTGTTCGGCGTAACTCATGATGATCTCGGTGGTATCACCCTTGATGGTGCGCGAACCGGCAAGGATGTAGCGCATGCGCTTTTCCGTCACGCCGATGCGCTGGGCGATCCAGGCCGGAGTCTGGCCAATGCGGTCCACCAGCTTGTTGGCGTATTCGGTGGAGTGGTTGTAGCGTTCAGCGTTGGGAAACATAGGGGTTCCATGGGGCGGGAATTAAAGCCGGACGGCAGGTTACTCCTTTTCTTCGCGACCTGCAGTTGCGTAGTCGCGTCAAGGTCTGCTGCGCAGTCCATCGCAGCTTCGTGACTCGTCAGCGACAACTGACCTTATGAACTAGAGTTCCCCCCAAACCAACAGACACGAGAGGGATCTACATGACTGCGCTGGACGTTTTTTGGGTGGGGCTGGGAGGTGGCCTGGGCTCGCTGCTGCGCTGGTGGATCGGGCTGCGGGTCGGGCAGTTTTATAAAGGCAAATTTCCGTTGGGCACGTTTCTGATCAACGTCAGCGGTGCCTTTGTTATCGGCTACCTGAGCATTCTGTTTGCCGTGGACTGGCGCGACCGTTATGGCGATGTAATGAATGCTGCCGTGCTCACCGGCATTCTCGGTGGCTATACCACGTTCAGCAGCATGCAACTGGACGCCTCCAAACTGGCCAACGCTAGGGACCGTGCACTGGCTGGCGGCTATCTGATCATTTCGGTACTGGTGGGTCTGGCCGCTGCCGCATTTGGCGCCTGGCTGGCGCGCTGACAAGGAGCAGGGAACATGCTGAATCTGATTATTCTGATTTTCGTCGGTGGGGCATTCGGTGCCATGTGCCGCGAGTTTGTAATGCTGTCGATACCCCGCCTGGCCGACGGTTTTCCCATGGATATTTTTGTCGCCAATATCGTCGCGGCATTCCTGTTGGGCGTCGCCACTTCGCTGTTCAAGAGCAACCGGATCAATCAATACGTACACGTAATGATCGGCACCGGGATCATGGGCGGGCTTTCTACTTTTTCCAGTTTTGTATTCGGTGCGGTGGAGATGATGAAAGATCCGGGCGGGGTGCTGCTATCCATCTGCTATCTGGTGGCCAGCCTGGTGGTAGGTTTTGCCGCGGTTGAACTGGGTCTGTTCGCCGGAGCCAGGGTTAAACCATTGCCAGCGACAGATTAAAGCCCTGACCCTGCAGGAGCGGGCTTGTTCGCGATCTTTTGATCCTGAAAAGCTCGCTCCTGCAGTTGCAGCCCGGGTCAGGCCAGGGAAGTACGTTTGCCAAAGAACATTTCGGTGATCAGGTCCTTGTTGATTTCATCCCCCTCAAGGGTGCGTACCAGCAACTCACTGCCCAGCAGCGGCAACGACAGCACCATGGTCGGGTTGACGCGTTTGACCTTGGGCATGTTCCGCGTTTCATTGACCAGCGCGATGATCTGGGTGTCGTCACCGGCTATTTCCTTGGCCGCCAGAATGGTGAAGACGTTTTCGGCGTCACTGTCGCACAGGGTCACGATGTACTTGGCATCCGCGGCCCCGGCCAGTTTGAGGGTGGCTACCGACGATGGATCACCTTCAATGATGTCGGCCTTTTCCGGTAGCTCGTGCTGGCTGCCCGTGGCGCACACAACGGTGACATGCTCACCACGATCGCTCAGGCCCTTGTAAATGTTCTGGGCCAATGAGCCGACGCCGACAAGGATGTAGTGATTTTTACGGGCCATATGGGTAATCCTGCCTTTAACGATTCGTTGGATGTTGTTGCTGATCAGCGGGCCGGCAATGGACGCCACCGAGATCGCGAAGATGGTGATGCCCAGAATGATCACCGTCAGGGTGAAAAAACGCGCATCGGTGGTGTGCGGCACTATGTCGCCAAAGCCTACGGTGGACATCACCACAATGGCGAAGTAAAACGCCGACGGCAGATCTGTCACCGCCGGTGCGAACTCTTCGCCCAGGTAAAGCGTGCCCAGGGTGCTGTAGACAATCAGCGAGGCGATGCTGACCACTGCAAAGAAGCTGCCGGTGGCCAGGCTGTAGTGGTCAAACCGGCGCCAATAAAAGGCCAGTACCGCAATGGTGAAGATCGAGAAGAAGGTGATGCCGTCGGGCTTTTTCAGAATGAAAAAATCAACGCAAACCGTAGCCACCAGCAGCAACAGGGCGAAGAACCAACTGATGCGGGACTTGATCAGCAGCCCCAGTGACATCAGCACCAGAACAAAGCCCACCACGAACCCGGGTATTTCCAGCAAGGCCAAAAAGCTTAGCGCCTCCTTCCAGGTGTCAAATGAGCCACCAGCCTCATTGGAGTGCGCAACCCCCCGTTGCAGCACCGGCAAGAACAAGAGAAAGCCATTGATGGCCACCAGCAAGGCGACCCCGTAGGCAAAGGAAAGCCGATTTTTTACGTCCTGTAATAAAGTCATAGTACCTACGACGCGTCTGTTGAGAGGTGGATGGATTTTAGGCCAGGTTTCGCAGGCTGCCCGCGGCAGGCCCGCACTGTGACAAATTTCATCAGGTATTGGCTCCCAGTTGGTCGTAACCGCGCAGATAGTAGTTAAGGCCCGAGATCAGCCAGCACAGCACAAACATGCCGATGATCCAGTAGCCAATTTGGCCGAAGTTTTCGTTGATGGCATTGATCGGGGTCCAGATCCCGCCGGTTAATTCAAGCTTGTCGGCGATCAGGCCCAATGCTTCGATCCCGCCGATAAACAGGGCCACCACCACCGAAGCGGCGGTGATGGTGATGTTGTAGTAAAGCTTGCGCACCGGTTTGGAGAAGGCCCAGCCGTAGGCGCCGATCATCACGAAGTTGTCCAGTGAATCGATCAGGGCCATGCCCACCGCAAACAGCACCGGGAACACCATGATCGACCACAGGCTGATGCCGTGTGAGGCGCTGGTGGCACTGATACCCAGCAGGCCGATCTCGGTGGCAGTGTCGAAGCCCAGGCCGAACAAAAAACCAACCGGGTACATGTGCCAGCTTTTATCCACCAGATTGAACAGCCGGCCAAAGATCCGCGCCATCAATCCACCCTTGTTGGCGACCAGCAGGTCGAGTTCTTCGGGGGCCAGTTGCTGGCCGGCCTTGACCTGTTTGAACTTCTTGTACACCGACAGCAGGATCACCAGGTTGAGCAGGCCAAACAGCAGCAGGAAGGCGGAAGAAACCAGGGTGCCAATCAGGCCGCCGGTTTCATGGAACCAGGCCATGTCGTCCTTGAATGCCATGGCTGTGGCTGCAATGGCGAAGGATGCCAGCACCACGATGGTGGAATGTCCCAGGGAGAACCAGGTACCCACGGCAATGGGTTTTTTGCCTTGTTGCATCAGCTTGCGGGTGACGTTGTCGATGGCGGCAATGTGGTCTGCATCCACGGCATGCCGCAGGCCGAAGCTGTAAGCCAGTAACGCGGTGCCCATCAATACCGGGTTGGCGCCGAACTCGATAAAAGCCCAGGCCCAGGCAAGCAGGTTGGCAGCGATCAGGCCGATCAATAAATAGATGGCGCGCCGCGTCGTGCTGGACGACTCGATAGCGGGCGCTAACCGGGCGATAGCTGTCATTGAAAAATTCCCTGTAAAAGTCGGGCGTTATTGACGGTGATGCGGCATCACATCCTTGTTCGGGACCAGGAATAGCCATGACGCCAGAACAAACGGCATGGTCAGGGTCGGGATGCCAACGGGTGCCAGTAGCGTATTCAAGGCGCCCTGTACAAATACAGTGAAAATCACCCCGATCAGGGTATAGATCAGCACGCGCCGGCTGGGCTTGTTGAAGGTCGAACCCAGGGCGATGGCCGTCAGTACGGCACTGAATGCATACATCCCGTTATTGACGCTGGTGTGTTCGGCCTGCAGCACCGTGGCCACCAGAATCGCCAGCAGCGAACCGCACAATCCAAACACTGCGGCCCATACCGAGGACACCGCCAGCCCCGCCAGCAGCAGCACGCTGCCAATGACACTGCTGAACAGGAACACTTCGGAAATGCCGTAGAAGGTGCCATCGACCAAATGGATGCCGTCGAACAGGCTGCTGTTCACCGCGACCAGCTCATGGGGCAGGTTGGGTACCGGCAAGACGCTGCTGTTCAGGCCGCCAAAGGCATAGCTGGCCAGTAACATGATCCAGGTCACCAGCACGAAAGGGGCGGTAAGAGCGGCGACTTTCCACGTCTTGAGAATGTCGGCGATGCAAATCATGACGATCACCGAGACCATGCTGCCGAGGATGATGCACAGCCAGAGCGCCGGTGTGACATCCAGAAATGTTGGCAAGGCTGCCCCCACCAGGCAGCCGTTATAGCCATACAAACCGGCTTTCCAGGATTTACGGTCCTTGAGGTTCAAGCCGGTAAGGGTAGCAACCACAGTACCCAGTACCGCGCCATAGGCCACCGCGGGGTTGCCCTCACCATAGGCACCGACAAAAATCGCGGCAAAAAACAGCAGTCCGGTCAGCGGATTGTTCTGGAACATGACCTGGGCACAACCGCGCAGGGTAACGTCTACGAACTCCAGAAAGACGTTACCTTGGGTCAGCTGTGACCACTTGGACGTAGGGGCTGATGCAGCATCCATATTGACTCTCCCGATTGTGCACTTGGCCAGATCCATCGCAAGGGGAGCCGGCTTGCCAGCGAAAGCATCACTGCGCAGTGTCAGTCAAACCGCTTTGCCTTTATCGCGGGCAAGCCGGCCCCCACAGGATCCATTTGGTATTTCCTATCGCCACAAAAATTGCGGTTGCAACGTCAGGCCCAGAATCTCTTCACGGGCGACTTTCCAGAACTCGCGCACCTGCGCTTTGACTTCACCGCTGTCATTGCCCAGCACTTTGAAAATCAGCCCGCAGTTGTTTGGCAAGCGGGTGACACCGCTGGCAATTCCTGCCTCCATGTCGAAGATCGCAGGGACGCGCTCGACTATCCGGTCGTGATGCTCCTTGGGGGTCAGCAACACGACGTTGCCGAACACATCGAAGGTTTGCATGACGCCGATGGCGTCCAGGCTTTCCTCTTTCGGTTGCAGAATGTACTTCTCGACAAACAGTTCCTTGCCTTCAAGGTTTTCGGCCGTGACCCGTGAGGAATACACGTCAAAGCCGAAACGCTCGTCGACATGGTGATACTTGCGTCCCGACATCAGGATTTCGCAGTAAATCGCCGTAGCCGTAGGGTGGATACTGATTCTGGTTTCGGTGATAAACCGCGCATTGCGATGGGGGATCAAGGGGTCGGGCATGAACTCCAGGTAGCCATCTTCTTCAACCCGAAAATTCTGGATTTGCGAGGCGTAGTTGGCGTTCATCGAGTGCACTTTGGTCGCCGACTGGGTGGTGACGTGCCCGCAGGCACCCACCCCGACATTGACATCAGTGGCCAGGCGATCGCCCTGCAGGATGCAGCCCGAGGTCGAAATCATGGTCACGCAGGGCAGTTCGGGCATTATTTCGTCCCAATACAGTGCCCGCTGCACCAGCGACGGAACCCGCCGCTCCATGTCCGCCAGCACGCTGCGGTTACCGCGTTTTTCAAAACCAAGGCGCAAGTAACCACTTTTGCCGACGGCGCCGCTGCTCATTTGCGGCGGCTCGTCCTGATACTGCGCAAGCTCCGGCGCATCGTTACCCAATGAGTGAGCGCGAAGCCTTGAAGGGTTGTTCACGATCTGGCATTGGGCTGTCATGCAGTGACCTCACTCTTGGCCGCCGGTTTCTGGGCGAACAGGAACATGTGTTCGATCATGTCCACCAGCTCTTCGATGCCCTGGCCGGTCTTGCAGTTGGTGAGGATATAAGGGCGGTTGCCACGCACCACCTTGGTGTCGCTTTCCATCACATCGAGGCTGGCGCCGACGTAGGGTGCCAGGTCGATTTTGTTGATGATCAGAATGTCCGCCTGCACCAGTCCCGGGCCGTTCTTGCGCGGGATTTTTTCGCCTTCGGCCACGTCAATCACGTAGATGTAGAAGTCGGCCAGGGCCGGGCTGAAGGTCAGGGTCAGGTTGTCGCCACCGCTTTCGATCATGATCAGGTCGCTGTCCGGAAACTTCTCTTCCATTTCCTCGACTGCGGCAATGTTCATGCTCGGATCTTCACGCACTGCGGTATGCGGGCAGGCACCGGTTTCGACCCCCAGAATCTTGTCTTCGTCGAGGATGCCTTTGAGCGTGCGCTTGACCTGTTTGGCGTCTTCGGTGGTCACGATGTCGTTGGTGATGATCAGCGGCTTGTAGCCACGGTTGATCAGGATCGGAGTGATCACTTCGATGATCGCGGTTTTACCAGAGCCGACCGGGCCGCCAATACCAATGCGAGTAATCTTTTTCACGATAAATTCCTTAACAAAAATTGAAGCTGATTCAGCGTCGACTCAGGTCAGCGCTGTTGATCCGGATTCGCTTGCAGCATCAGTTCATAAATAGCCGCACGTGGGCTTTGACGTGGACGGCAGCCAGCACGTCGACAATCGGCACATAGGACGACATTTGCTCGATATCACCGATTTCGGCGATGTCGCAGAACGCTTCAATGTCGTGGTTGAGTTCGAACAGGATGTGCTGGGTGTCCAGGTGCGTGACCCGCATCAAGCGCATCGCGGCGCTGAGAATGGTCATGGCCACACCGTACTGGTGCATCACCACCACCTCGCGGGCGCCAATGCCCTGGGTCGACATCACTACCGCCTGGGTGACGGGGTAGGTGCCCGCTGCATTACCGGCCTTGATCTGCTCCAGCCACCAGCGCACCAGCGGTTTCTCGACGACATGGATCGACATTTCTGCCAGTTTTTTGCCCATGCGCGTGGCCATCAACCGGCTTTCTTCGTTGAGCTTGCGGTTATTCACGGCCCAGTCGGCGCGCAAAATTCCGTCACGATCATCATTGCTGGCCGCGCGGTGGGCGGCGACCACGCCCATGCCATCACAGCTGGCCGCTTGTTTGAGGGCGGTGAGGACAAAGCCTTTGAGGGTCGCGACATCGTGGACGATGCCTTTCTGAATGGCGGATTCAACGCCGTTCGAGAACGAAAAGGCACCCACTGGCAATACGGAATCGCCAAACTGCATGATGCGAATTAGATCAGATGCGTTCATCTAGGCGCCTTCTTGCCGGATTTAATGCTTATGGTCGTGATCGTGGTGCGAGTGGCCGTGGTCATGCCCGTGGCTGTGGCTGATACCGTCGCCATGGCTGTGCAGGCCCTGGATCTTGAGGGCGGCAGCATCGAGCTTGTCTTGCGGGCTGGCGACGTGAACGTGGGTGTCGGTTTCTTCGGCGCCACCAAACAGCAGGCGTGCTTCGGAGGTGGTGAGCTTGGGCAGGATCTCGGCGCCGCCAATAAAGGCGTACGGCAGATGCTGGAAGCCGTGGGTGCGCATCACCGAATCCATCATTTTGGTTTCGACCGTGAGCGGGATGTACACCTCGTTGTTCTTGGTCACCGCTTTCCAGTGCTGGTTACCCAGGGCGTGGCCCAGCTCGAAGCTGGTTTTGATCAGTACGTCCAGGGGCTGTTTTTTCAGCTCCTTGAGGTCAATCACCATCACGTCGCGCAGGTTCAACTGCACCACCACGGCGGTGCGCGATGGTTCATCCCACATCAGTACATCGCCATCGGACAGCACTACGTTGCGTTCCAGCGAAATCCCCAGATCGAGCCCGCCGATACTGGTGCGCCGGCAGCGGCTTTTTTGCGCTTCACGCTGGTCAAGCACCAGCAGGTCGACGTTGGCGCCTTCCAGTTTCTGTTTCCAGACCGGGTCTTTCTTGGCATTGCCCAGAATGTGTTCAATCAAAATCACGTTGCAAACTCCTTCCTTGATTGTTACGGACCACACCCTGCGGGAGCCGGGCCTGGCGACACAGACGCAACTGCGTGGTCTGCATCGCCGGGCCGGCTCCCACAGTCTCAGCCAAAGAAATAACGCTGGTTCATCGCGGCCGTATCTATGGGTTTGCACGTGGCGTGCACGCCATCGACCTTCACGGCGAAGGTTTCCGGATCGACCTCGATATGCGGGGTTTTATCGTTGCGCACCAGATCCCTTTTGGAGACGGTCCGGCAACCGCGCACCGCCATCACCTGACGCTCCAGCCCGGCTTTTTCCTTGACGCCGTCATCCACCGCTGCCTGGGAGACAAAGGTCACGCAGGTGTCTTGCAGGGTTTTGCCTTGGGCGCCAAACATCGGGCGGTAGTACACAGGCTGCGGGGTTGGCAGCGAGGCGTTCGGATCGCCCATGGCGGCCCAGTTGATCATGCCACCCTTGATTACCAGCTTCGGTTTGGCCCCGAAGAAGCGCGGGTCCCACAGCACCAGGTCGGCCATTTTGCCGACTTCCACCGAGCCCAGCACGTGGCTGATGCCCTGGGCGAGAGCCGGGTTGATGGTGATTTTGGCCACGTAACGCAGCACCCGGAAGTTGTCGTTGTCAGCGCTGTCTTCCGGCAGCTTGCCGCGGGAGGCTTTCATCGCGTGGGCGGTCTGCATCACCCGCAACCAGTTTTCACCGACCCGGCCCATGGCCTGGGAATCGCTGGAAAACATCGAAATCACGCCCATGTCCTGCAGCACGTTTTCGGCGGCGATGGTTTCCGGACGCACCCGGCTTTCGGCAAACGACACGTCGGCCGGCACGTTCGGGTTGAGGTTGTGACAGACCATGATCATGTCGAACAACTCGGCCTGGCTGTTGATGCCATAGGGCAGGGTCGGGTTGGTGGAGCTCGGCAGCACGTTGGTCTGGCTGGCGACCTTGATGATGTCCGGGGCGTGACCGCCACCCGCACCTTCGGTGTGGAAGGTGTGAATGGTGCGACCTTCGAAAGCGTCGATGGTGTCTTCGACGTAACCGCATTCGTTGAGGCTGTCGGTGTGCACCGAGACCTGGACGTCCAGTTCATCGGCAGTACGCAGCGCGTGACGCAGGGCGTTTGAAGTTGCGCCCCAGTCCTCGTGAACCTTGAACCCGGCAACCCCGGCGATCACTTGTTCGACCAGCGGGTCGCGACCATAGGAGTTGCCTTTGCCCAGCATGCCGACGTTGATCGGCAAGCCTTCGAGCGAGCGCAGCATCTGGCGGATGTTCCAGGGACCCGGGGTCACTGTGGTGCCATTGGTGCCGTCAGTCGGGCCGATGCCGCCGCCAAAGAAGGTGGTCACACCGTTGGACAGCGCGTGATAAGCCTGTTGAGGCGAGATCAGGTGAACGTGGGTGTCGATCCCGGCAGCGGTCAGAATCAGGTGTTCGCCGGAGATGGCGTCGGTGCTCACACCCACCACCAGGCCCGGGGTTACGCCATTCATGGTGCCCGGGTTACCGCTTTTACCAATCCCGGCAATCTTGCCGTCGCGGATGCCGACGTCGGCTTTGATCACGCCCTGGATCGGGTCGATGATGGTGACGTTGGTGATCACCAGGTCCAGTACGCCGTTATCGCGGGTCAGGGTGTTGTCGGCGCCCATGCCGTCACGCAGGGATTTACCGCCGCCGTATACGGACTCGTCGCCGTAACCGCGTAAATCCTTTTCAATTTCGACAAACAGGTTGGTATCACCCAGGCGGATCTTGTCGCCCGTGGTCGGGCCGAACAGGCCGGCGTATTCTTTGCGTGAAATGGTAGGCATCGGTGGCTCCTTTCTAATGCCGCACGGGCGTCAATAACTCAACGGCGCGAGTGCAAAGTATGGGAATGCGTTGATTACTTGGCGGGCTTGGAAAACTTGAAGCCGTGATCGCGCGCGCGCTGGATCGCTTGCAGTTTTTCCGGGCGTTCATGGTTGCTGGTCAGTTTGTCCGGCGCCCAGCCATCCACCAGGTTGTTGAAGCCGTACAGGGTTTGCTTGCCACCGTAAGGCACCAGCGACACTTCAATCTCGTCACCCGGCTCGAAGCGGATCGCAGTGGTTGAGGAAATATTCAACCGTTTGCCAAAGGCCTCTGCGCGATCGAATTCAAGTGCACGGTTAACTTCGAAAAAATGAAAGTGCGAGCCGATCTGAATCGGCCGGTCACCGGTGTTACGCACCTTGACCTTGGTTACCGGGCGATCTTCGTTGAACACGATCGGGCTGCTGGCGTAGATGCAGCCACCCAGCGGTACGTCCTGTTCATTACCCTGATGCACACCGCCAGGGTTTTTGGCATGGGGGATCTTGTGATCCGGATGGGTATCCTGGTGCGGGCTTGCTGCACTGGCGGGAGTCGCGGGTTTTTTGCTGCTCATGACTGATTCCTCAAAACGGGTCTGTCTTGCGTTAGCCGGATGTCGCGGGCGCCTTTACTTGATCGGGTCGTGGACCGTAACCAGGCGGCTGCCATCGGTGAAAATCGCTTCAACCTGAACGTTGGGAATTAGGTCACTGACGCCTTCCATGACATCGTCTTTGGTCAACACCTTGCTGGCTTCATTCATTACGTCTTCAACCGACTTTCCGTCCCGTGCGCCTTCCAGTGCGGTCACGGTGATAATCGAAACTGCTTCCGGATAGTTCAACTTCAAGCCACGAGCCTTGCGTCGCAATGCCACGTCCGACAAGGTGTAAATCATCAGTTTGTCGATTTCTCTCGGGGTGAGCTGCATAAGCCCTCCTATCTACAGTGCGGTAAAAAATTTAAGTTCTGGAGTGCCGGTCGGGCAGAGGTGCAGGCAAAAACGCTGCGCACGTTGAACGCTTGCGAAGGTGGGTAAAAGGTGTGGCGGGGTGGCGAATGCGAGATTTGTTTTCATGGGGCTCAACCGTTCAAATCCTTGTCAGACGGGCGCGAACAGAGCCTAGACCATAATTTCCGACTGGCCAGAAGCTGGAGGAGGGGGGGCAGATATTGATAGAAGTCTGGTTGACTTCTTATAACTATTTAAAAAACAGAGGGTGAATCGCCCCGGGTTTCCTAGACACTCTCCAGGCTCGCTGCGTAACGCTTTTCAAACTCTACCGGTGACAGCTGATTGTTGAAACTGTGGCGTCGTTTTGGGTTGTAAAACATCTCGATGTAATC
>NZ_SCFG01000022.1:0-76790 GCF_022496645.1 Pseudomonas sp. TMW22089 | reverse complement strand
ACGATGCATCGCCGATGGTAGTGTGGGGTTTCCCCATGTGAGAGTAGGTCATCGTCAAGATTAAATTCCAAACCCCCTGTCTGCTCACGCAGACAGGGGGTTTGTTTTTGTGCCGAGAAAAGTTGCAGCCCGCGATACGCTGCAACAACTCTTCCGCTGCTGCAGTCGCCGAATGCGCAAGGCAGCAGGTGGCACAGGGCTTCTCTTGCCCAAGACTTACTGTCTATCGCAGCCTTCGGTAGCGACTACAGGGCCGGACCGGTCTTGCAATACTCCACCAATGCTCCCGGGCAATGATAAGGTTCGCCTTTGGATTTGCTCTCTCCTAAGGATGCCGTCATGCCGGTTGCTACGTCCCTCAATGCGGGTTTTATGGTGGTTCACGGTAACCGCCTTGATGAGTTGCGCAGCCTGGTCGTGAGCTGGATGCGCCGCTACCCTCTGGCTCCTTTGGAGAACGAAATTGCTTTGGTGCAGAGCAACGGTATCGCCCAATGGCTGAAGCTGGCTCTGGCGGAAGATGCCCGGGACGATGACCTTGGCGGCTGTGGTATTGCCGCCGCGGTAGACGTGCAGTTGCCCGGCAGTTTCATGTGGCAACTTTATAGAGTCGTCCTGGGCAGTGAACAAATCCCTGCAACGTCCCTGCTCGATAAGGCCCCGCTGACCTGGCGCCTGATGCGCTTGCTCCCGGCGCTTATCGATCAGCCGCACTTCGAACCCTTGCAGCGCTTCCTTACCCATGACAGCGATCTGCGCAAACGCTATCAGCTGTCAGAGCGGCTGGCTGACCTGTTCGACCAATATCAGGTTTACCGGGCCGACTGGCTGGAAGATTGGGCCGCAGGCCGCCATCAATTGCGCAACGCCCGGGGTGAAAGTCCGGCCCTGAGCCCGGCTAACTGCTGGCAGGCCGAACTCTGGCGTGCGTTATTGCTCGATGTGGGTGAGGAGGGCATGTCCCAGAGTCGGGCCGGTGTTCACCAGCGCTTCATGGATAAGATCAACAGCCTTGAGCAAGCGCCGCCCGGTTTACCGGCCAGGGTGATTGTATTCGGGATTTCTTCACTGCCCGCCCAGGCGCTCGAAGCCCTGGCCGGACTTTCCCGTTTCAGCCAGGTGCTGCTGTGCGTACACAACCCTTGTCGCCATCACTGGTCTGACATCGTTGCGGATAAAGACCTGCTGCGTCACCAGTACAAACGTCAGGCGCGCAAAGCGGGAATGCCTGCAGCCCTGGACCTGGATATCCTGCATCAACACGCCCACCCGTTGCTTGCTGCCTGGGGCAAACAAGGGCGTGACTACATCAATCTGCTCGACAGCTACGATGACCCCAATAGTTATCGCGCTGCTTTTCGTGATGGCCGTATCGACCTGTTCAGTGAGGTGCAACCGCTGAACCAGCTGAACCAGTTGCAGGATGACATCCTCGAACTGCGCCCCCTCAGCGAAACCCGCGAGTTATGGCCCGCCGTCGATTTGGAACAGGATCAATCAATCCGCTTCCAGGTTGCCCACAGTGCGCAGCGCGAAGTCGAGATCCTTCACGACCAGTTGCTCGCCCGATTCGCAAAATATCCTCAGTTGCAGCCGCGGGATGTGATCGTGATGGTGCCGGATATCGACAGCTACGCGCCCCATATCCGTGCCGTATTTGGCCAGATCGAGCGAGACGACCGCCGGTTCATCCCCTACACCCTGGCAGACCAGGGCCAGCGTGGCCGTGATCCGCTGCTGATCGCCATCGAGCATCTGCTCAAGTTGCCGGACAGCCGTTTTCCCGTCAGTGAAATTCTCGACTTGCTGGATGTTCCGGCCCTGCGCGCACGCTTCAACGTACAAGAGCGCGACTTGCCGACCCTGCATCGCTGGATTGAAGGTGCGGGGATTCGTTGGGGACTGAATGCTGAGCAACGGGCCGGCCTCGGTTTGCCGGCTCATCTGGAACAAAACAGTTGGCGCTTTGGCCTGCGCCGCATGTTGCTCGGTTATGCCGTCGGCAGCGCCGAAGCCTGCGATGGCATCGAGCCTTATGATGAAATTGGCGGTCTCGATGCGGTACTGATCGGCCCCCTCGTGGCATTGCTGGACGCACTGGAAATTGCCCACCAGGAGCTGTCCCGACCGGCTTTGCCGGGGCAATGGGGCGAGCGCCTGCAGGCATTGGTGCAACTGTTTTTCCAGGCAGAAACCGAACATGACGATTACCTGCTGGCCCAGCTCGAAGAGCTTCGCGAAACCTGGCTCGAGACCTGTGAGCTGGTAGGTCTGCAAGACGAGTTACCGCTAACCGTAGTACGTGAAGCCTGGTTGGCCGGGCTTGATCAAGGCAAGCTGTCGCAGCGCTTTTTGGCCGGGGCGGTGAATTTTTGCACCCTGATGCCGATGCGGGCCATTCCGTTCAAGCTGGTATGCCTGTTGGGCATGAACGATGGCGACTACCCGCGTGCGCAACCACCGCTTGATTTCGACCTGATGGGCAGTGACTACCGCCCGGGTGACAGATCCCGCCGGGAAGATGACCGCTACCTGCTGCTCGAAGCGCTGCTTTCTGCACGGGATCAGCTCTATATCAGCTGGGTCGGGCGCAGTATTCGCGACAACAGCGAGCGTCCTGCCTGCGTATTGATCGGGCAACTGCGCGACCACCTGGCCAGCGGCTGGCAACTGGCGGGCGGGGGCGACTTGCTGCAAGCCATGACCCAGGAACATCCGCTTCAACCCTTCAGTACCCGCTACTTCCATGAAGGTAATTCCAACCTGTTCAGCTATGCCCGGGAATGGCAGCGTTTACACGAGCCCCAACCGGCACCTGTTGCGCCGGGCATCCTGACCGCGCACGAACAAGAAGAACCTTTGAACCTGACCCAACTGCAGGACTTCTTGCGTAATCCTGTACGGCACTTCTTTAGCCAACGTTTGAAAGTGTTCTTTGAGGCGGCCGAAGTGCCTCTGGCAGATGAGGAACCCTTCGTACTCGACGCGTTACAGCGCTACACCCTGAGCGACAGCTTGCTCGAAGCCGCATTGGCCCAGCCAGACCAGCCTGAACAGGCCTTGCATACCCGGGCCCTGCGTTTACAGGGCAGCGGTCTGCTGCCCATGGCCGGTTTTGGCGAGAGTCTGCAGCAAGAACTGATAGAGCCACTTCCAGATGTACTACAGCGCTATCAGCAATTACTTGCCCTTTGGCCTACGCCGCTCAATAGCGCGCTTCCCGTCAGCTTTGAGGCAAACGGCCTGACTCTGGAAGGCTGGCTGAGCAATCTGCATCAACGCAGTGACAAGGGCCTACTGTCCGTCACGACTATTCCTAACAGTATTGGCGCGATCAAAACCCGTAAATGGCATCGCTTGACCCGGCCCTGGGTCAACCATCTGGTCGCTTGCGCCAGTGGCCTGGACATGTCCACTGCGTTGGTAGCCAGCGATGACACCTTGCTGCTCGCGCCTCTGGAGGCCAAGCACGCCAGTGAAATTCTTGGCAACTTGCTGATGGCCTGGAAAGTCGGCATGGGCCGCCCGTTACCCATTGCGGTCAAAACAGCCTTCGCCTGGCTGGCCCAGACCGATCCGGCCAAAGCCGATGCCGCGGCGCAAAAAGCCTACGAAGGCGACGGCCAGACCAGCGATGGCGAGCGTCGCGAAAGTGCCGCACTCGCACGCCAGTTCCCTGATTACCCGGCCCTGATGGCCAGTGAAGAATTTGCAGAGTGGTGCGATGCCCTCTATCGACCACTCTTTGATGCGCCATGGCGTTCATTGAACAGCGAGGCGTCCCGCTAATGAACGAGCAAAAAACACCTCTGGCCCTGGCCTTTCCCCTGCGCGGCAGTCAACTGATCGAGGCCAGCGCGGGCACCGGCAAAACCTTCACCATCTCGGCACTCTATTTGCGTTTGATTCTGGGGCATGGCGCCGGGGAGTCGGGCTTCGGCCGCGAGTTGCTACCCCCGCAAATCCTGGTGGTGACCTTCACCGATGCCGCGACCAAAGAGCTGCGTGACCGTATCCGCACCCGGCTCGCTGAAGCCGCGCGGTTCTTCCGTGACGAGATCGAAGCCCCGGACGCCCTGGTTGCACAACTGCGGGACCAGTTCGCGCCCGGGCAATGGGCCGCCTGTGCCGGGCGCCTCGATATCGCAGCACAGTGGATGGACGAAGCTGCCGTTTCGACCATCCACAGTTGGTGCCAGCGGATGCTGCGTGAACATGCCTTCGACAGTGGCAGCCTGTTTACCCAGACCCTGGAAACCGACCACAGCGATTTGCTTGGCGAAGTACTGCGCGATTACTGGCGACTGTTTTGTTACCCCATGCATGGCGATGCCTTGAACTGGGTGCGCGCCAACTGGAGTGGCCCGGCCGCCTTGTTACCGCGGGTTCGCGCCTTGTTCGGCAGCTCAAGGGCGCCTGAAAATGTGGAGCAAACACCGGCCTCGATGATCGAAGCCTGTTTGCTGGAACGTCGCCAGGCCCTTGCACAGCTGAAAACCCCCTGGTTGCAATGGGCCCAGCAGCTGCGTGAAATCTGCCTGCAGGCCGTGGCCGCCAAAGCGGTGGACGGCAGGAAAATGCAGGCCCGTTATTTTGAACCCTGGTTTGAAAAACTCAGTGCCTGGGCGGCTGACGAATCTCTGGAGCAGCTGGATCTGGGCACAGGTTTCACCCGCCTGACCCCCGATGGCTTCGCAGAAGCCTGGAAAGGCGAGCCCCCGCAGCATCCAGCGCTGGACGCCATGCACGGCCTGAAAGCCGCGCTTGATGCCTTGCCGACGCCGGATGCCGCAGTTCTTGAGCACGCCGCTTATTGGGTGAGCAAACGTTTTGAAGAAGAAAAGCGTCGGCGTGCCGAGATGGGCTTTGACGACATGCTGCTGCGGCTCGACGCGGCGTTGCAGGCCGACGGCGGCGAGCGTCTGGCGACCCTGATTCGCGAGCAGTTTCCGGTGGCCCTGATTGACGAATTCCAGGACACCGACCCGGTGCAGTACCGCATCTTCGAGACCATCTACCGTATCGAAGACAACAGTCCCGATACCGGCCTGTTCCTGATCGGCGACCCGAAACAGGCGATCTATGCCTTTCGCGGCGCCGACATCTACACCTATTTGCGTGCCCGTCACGCCACCAGTGGCCGACTGCATACCCTTGATACCAACTTCCGCTCCAGCCATGTAATGGTCGAAGCGGTGAACCACGTATTTGCCCGGGCCGAGCAGCGGGACAGCGGGCGGGGGGCATTTTTGTTCCGCGAAGGTCCGGAGAATCCGGTGCCCTTTGTGTCGGTCAAATCCCAGGGCCGTAAAGAAGTCCTGCAACTGGATGGCCAGCCCGCCACTGCGTTGACCCTTTGGCAACTGCCCTCCGAGCAGCCGCTGTCAGGTGTCATTTATCGTCAGCAACTGGCAGCGGCCTGTGCCAGCCAAATTGTTGAGTTGCTCAATGGCGGTCAGCAAGGTCGGTGCGGTTTTGCCCAGGCGGGCAAAGCCCTGCGCGGTGTATTGCCGGCAGACATTGCCATTCTGGTACGTGACGGTAAGGAAGCTCAGGCGGTCAGGCGTGAATTGTCGACACGGGGCGTACGCAGCGTTTACCTGTCTGATAAGGATTCGGTCTACGCCGCCCAGGAAGCCCACGATGTACTGGCCTGGCTCAAAGCCTGTGCCGAGCCGGACGTTGAACGCCCGCTGCGGGCCGCCCTGGCCTGCATCACCCTCGACCTGCCGCTGATTGAACTCGAACGTCTGAATCAGGACGAACTGGCCTGGGAATCCCGGGTCATGCAATTCCGGGGCTACCGCGAGATCTGGCGCAAGCAGGGTGTGCTGGCCATGTTGCGCCGACTGCTGCATGACTTCCAATTGCCTCAGGCGCTGATTGCCCGTGTCGATGGCGAACGGATATTGACCAACGTCCTGCACCTGTCCGAACTGCTGCAGCAGGCCGCCACCGAACTGGATGGCGAACAGGCGCTGATCCGGCATCTGGCCGAGCACCTGGCGCTATCCGGGCAGGCCGGGGAAGAGCAAATCCTGCGCCTTGAAAGTGACGAGCAACTGGTCAAAGTGGTGACCATTCACAAGTCCAAAGGCCTGGAATACCCCTTGGTATTCCTGCCGTTTATTTGCTCCACCAAACCTGTGGATGGCAGCCGTTTGCCGCTGCATTATCACGATGATGCGGGCAACCCGCGGGTGAGTTTAAAGGCCACGCCAGAGCTGATAACCCAGGCCGATGACGAGCGTCTGGCCGAAGACCTGCGCCTGCTCTATGTGGCCCTGACCCGGGCCCAGCATGCTTGCTGGCTGGGGGTGGCCGACCTCAAGCGCGGTAACAACAATCGTTCGGTGCTGCATCTTTCAGCACTGGGCTATTTGCTCGGAGGTGGTGCGCTGCTGGCCGAGTCCGCAGGATTGCAGGGTTGGCTGACTGACTTGCAACAAGACTGCGCGGCGATCCGCTACTTGCCCGTGCCGACGGCCAGCGAGGCGAAATTTTATCCACCGCTCAATCAGGCGACCCTGCTCAAGCCGCTGCTACCGGCACGTCGGGCAGCGGAAAACTGGTGGATCGCGTCCTACAGTGCCTTGCGCATTGGTGACAGCCTCAGCCCCGCCGAAGCCCCTGAAAGCGCCCTGGCGCAAAAACTCTCGGACGATGAGCGACTTGATCCGGATGCGCCGCGTGAAGTGCTGCTCAGTGGCGGCGACATTCACCGGTTTCCCCGCGGGCCCAATCCCGGAACCTTCCTCCATGGTCTGCTCGAATGGGCGGGCGGCGAAGGCTTCAAGGCAGACCCGCAGGCCATCCAGGATGCCGTGGCCCGGCGTTGCAACCGTCGCGGCTGGCAAGGCTGGATCGAGACCCTGAGCGACTGGTTGCAGCATCTGCAAGATGAGCCGCTGCGCCTCAATAACGGTCAGCCGGCGGTGGTCCTCAGCGAGCTGAGCCAGTATCAGATCGAAATGGAATTCTGGTTTGCCAGCCACAAGGTTGATGTCCTGCAACTGGACAGGCTGGTACGCCAGCACACCCATGGCGGTGCCGCACGTGCGGCAGCGGAACCGAGCCTGCTCAATGGCATGTTCAAAGGCTTTATTGACCTGACGTTTGAACACCAGGGGCGTTACTACGTGGCGGACTACAAATCCAACTGGCTGGGTGCCGACGACTCGGCCTACACCGAGCAAGCGATGACGGCCTCCATACTGGATAACCGCTACGACCTGCAATACGTGTTGTACCTGCTGGCCCTGCATCGCCAGCTAAAGGCCAGGTTGGCCGATTACGACTATGACCGGCATATGGGCGGCGCGCTCTACCTGTTCTTGCGCGGTACCCGGTCCCAGGGGCAGGGCGTGTTCTTCACCCGTCCGCCCAGACTATTGATCGAAAGCCTGGACCTGATGTTCCAGGGCAAACCTGCGGCACAACAGGCAGAGCCGGCGTGGGAACAGGGAGTGTTGTTATGAGTCGTTCATTTGCCGAGCTGTTGCCTACCCCGCTGACGGCCGAGAGCCTGGCCCGGCTGCAACCCTTGCACCGGGCCGAGGATTTGCTGCTATTGCTGGAGCGCTGGGTGGAGCGCGGCTGGCTGCGCGCTCTGGATAAAGCCTTTGTCGCATTTCTGCATGAGCGCGACCCCCATGGCGATCCATTGGTGCTGCTGGCGGCGGCGTTGACCAGCCACCAGCTGGGGCACGGGCACGTCTGCCTGGACCTGTTTGAAACCCTGAAAGAGCCCGATTTCGCGCTGTCCCTGCCGCCTGAGGGGGATGTGCAGACCGGTGCCATGTTGCTGCCCTCACAATTACTCGAAGCGCTGGATGGCGACGCCTGGTGCAAGGCTTTGCAAGCCAGCCCGCTGGTAGAGCATGCCGGCCAGTCGCTGGCCGATGCCGCCAGCCGGCCATTGGTGCTGAGTGACCGGCGTCTGTATCTGCGTCGTTACTGGGCGTATGAGCGGCGCATCGACAGCGCATTGCGCCAACGGCTGGCAGCCACTCAAGTGACCTCTGCGGATTTGCCTGCGCGCCTCGACAGCCTGTTCGGCAGCCCCTCCGCGAATGCGCCGATTGACTGGCAGAAGCTGGCCTGCGCCCTGGCCACCCGGGGCGCGTTCAGCATTGTCACCGGCGGTCCCGGTACGGGTAAAACCACCACGGTGGTACGTTTGCTGGCACTGCTTCAAGCCCCGGCCGTTGAAGCGGGGACCCCGTTGCGGATCCGTCTTGCCGCGCCGACCGGCAAGGCAGCGGCACGCTTGACCGAGTCCATCAGTCTGCAAGTCAAGTCACTGGAAGTGGACGACAAGGTCCGGCAAAAAATCCCCAGTGATGTGACCACCGTTCACCGCCTGCTTGGCAGTCGCCCCGGCACCCGGCACTTCCGCCATCACGCGGGCAACCGTTTGCCGCTGGACGTGCTGGTGGTTGACGAGGCCTCGATGATCGATCTGGAAATGATGGCCAACCTGCTCGATGCACTGCCCGCCCATGCCCGGCTGGTGCTGCTGGGGGACAAGGACCAGCTGGCGTCGGTTGAAGCCGGTGCCGTGCTGGGGGATTTGTGTCGCGATGCCGAAGCGGGTTGGTACACCCCGCAAACCCGGGAGTGGCTGGAGCACGTCAGCGGCGAAAGCCTGGCCGCCAGTGAGTTGCAGCAAGACCTCGACGGTTCTCATCCGTTAGCCCAGCAAGTGGTCATGCTCCGCCATTCGCGGCGCTTTGGCGAAGGCAGCGGCATCGGCCAGCTCTCGCGTCTGGTCAATCGTCAGCAATCCGATGCTGCGCGGGCGCTATTGGCGGCCGGCAGCCATGCCGACCTTTTTGCCCTGTCCCTCAAGGGTGAACAGGACCGTGCCTTTGAGCGCCTGGCGCTGGAAGGGCGAGGGGCGCAGGCCAAAGGCTATCGACACTATCTCGAGGTGTTGCGCGAGCAGCGCCCGGCAGCCGAGGCGGGGCTCGAAGACCCCTGCTGGGGGGCGTGGGCCGGCAAGGTGCTGGAGGCGTTCGAAGCGTTTCAAGTACTGTGTGCGGTGCGCAAAGGTCCCTGGGGTGTCGAAGGTCTGAATGAGCGCATCACCCGTGCCCTGTTCGGCCACAAGCTGATTGACAGCGACCAGCACTGGTACGAAGGCCGCCCGGTGCTGATGACCCGCAATGATTACGGCCTGGGGTTGATGAACGGCGATATCGGCATTGCTCTCAAACTCCCTGAGCGTGACGGACTGACACCCAAGTACGTGTTGCGCGTGGCTTTCGCTCGCAACGACGGGCAGGGCGGCATTCGCTTTGTGCTGCCAAGCCGCCTCAATGATGTGGAAACGGTGTACGCCATGACCGTGCACAAATCCCAGGGCTCGGAGTTCTCCCACACCGCGCTGGTGCTGCCGGAAGCGCTGAACCCGGTATTGACCAAGGAGCTGATTTACACCGGTATCACCCGGGCCAAACACTGGTTCAGCTTGGTCGAACCGCGTGCCGGTGTCTTCGAAGAAGCGGTACAGCGCAAGGTTAAGCGCTTGAGCGGCTTGATGCTGGGGCTGAAGTAGCCATGGTCAAAGAGGATTTGCCCCCTGCTTATGGCCCTGGCCGCAACTTGCGGCAGAACCTCGGGGCATGAGTCCTGCGCAAACCGTTGCGGGCCGGGCATAATGTGACGCGCATCACGTTTTGATGCGCGCCGTGCTATCGTTGCGACATCACTCACCTAATGAACACAGAGATTTCAGGCATGGACGTGGCTGTCCCACCGACAGGACAAGGGGCTGGATGGCGGCTACGGCGGCTATCACTTTGCCTGTTACTGTTGAGCACTCCCTGCCTGGCCCAGCCTGAAGCGTCCAGCAACCTGGCAGATCAGCGAGCGAAGGCTGTGACCCAAGTGGTCCTGGGCATCCTCAGCTATGCACGCTGGCCCATCGAGCCGGCTCAAATGCAGTTGTGCGTGGTGGGCCCCACTGAATACACCGATGACTTGCTTCAAGGTGCTACCCAGTCCAGTGGTCGGCAGGTGCAAGTGCGGCGCATGCTGGTGAGTAACCCGGCCATAGCCCGCGAGTGCAACGCGGTGTATCTGGGCAAGCTAAGCACCGCAGAGCGCAGCAGCCTGTTCAGTTCCCTGAGCGGACAAGCCGTCCTGAGCATCAGCGAATACGGTGATCAATGCACCGTCGGCAGTCTGTTCTGCCTGCGGGTGACCGATGAGCAAGTGACATTTGAGGTCAACCTCGACTCTGTTGCCCGCAGCGGTGTGCGTATTCACCCCAGCGTGTTGCAACTGTCACGGCGTCGGGCGGTTCAACCATGAGCCTGTTCAAAGCTCCTGAACAGCGGCGCAGCCTGCGCTCTGTGCTGCGGCGCGGGCATCTGGGAGTAGCGCTGGTAGCAGTGATCCTGGCCAGCGCGTCCATGACCCTGCTGGGCGTGCTGGCGCTCAAGGTTTATGCGGACCACAACCTGCACTTGATTGCCCGCTCCATCAACTACACCGTGGAAGCTGCCGTGGTGTTTGATGATCAGGTGGCGGCAACCGAAGCGCTGGACATGATCGCTTCCACCGAAGCCGTCGCCGAGGCTGAGGTCTACACCGCCAATGGTGAATTGCTCGCCCATTGGCGGCGCCCGGAAACCGGCTTGCTGTCGAAGGTCGAAATGCTGCTGGCCGACAGTTTGCTGCAACAGCCGATCAAGGTCCCGATTGAGCATCAGGGGCGGGAAGTCGGGGTGGTGGTGGTCAGCGGGCACGGCGCCAACATGTTGCGCTTTTTACTCAGCGGCTTGCTTGGCGTGCTTCTGTGTACGGCGCTCAGTGCCTGGAGCGCGTTGTACCTGTCGCGGCGTCTGCTTGGCGGCATCACCGGCCCCTTGCAGCAGTTGGCCGAAGTTGCCCACGCCGCGCGCATCGATCGGGCGTTTGACCGTCGCGTGCCGCCTGCCCATATCGCCGAGCTGGACAGCCTGGGCAACGACTTCAATGCCTTGCTTGATGAGCTGGAGTCATGGCAAAGCCACTTGCAAAATGAAAATCAGAGTCTGGCGCACCAGGCCAGCCACGACTCGCTGACCAATCTGCCCAACCGAGCCTATTTTGCCGCGCGGCTGGCGCTGACCTTGCGCACGCTGAACAAGCCCGGAGATAAGGTTGCCGTGCTGTTTCTCGACAGTGACCGCTTTAAAGACATCAACGATACCCATGGCCATGCCGCAGGAGACGCGGTGCTGGTCGCAGTGGCAACGCGGATCCGCGCCCAGTTGCGCGAAAACGATGTGGTGGCGCGTCTGGGCGGCGACGAATTCGCCATATCCCTGACCCCGCTGCACCGCATCGAAGATGCCCAGCGTATTGCAGACAAAATCATCGCCAGCATGCTTGAGCCGATCCGGTTACCGGATGACAGCCATGTCGTGACGTCGCTCAGTATTGGAATCGCCGTTTACCCCGAACATGGTGCAACCCCGGATACGCTGCTCTGTGCAGCGGATTCGGCGATGTACCAGGCCAAACGCCTCGCCCGAGGCGGGCAACAGGTTGCGGAGTTGGAGTACCCCGCAGCCCAGTGATAATCAGGAGCTTGTCCCCCCATGCGTGTATTGACCCAGCGTTACCTGCAATTTTTTAGTGCTGTCTTGTTGTTGGCCATGTTGTCATTGACCGGCTGTCAGACCGCCCCGCCCAAAGGGCTGACGCCGGCGCAGATTGCCGTGCTCAAGCAACAGGGGTTTGAACTGACCGATGAAGGCTGGGCATTTGGCTTGTCAGGCAAAGTGCTGTTCGGCAGCGACCTGGAAGTGCTCAACCCCCAGAGCCAGGAAATCGTGGAACGCATCGGTAAAGCATTGCTTGCCGCCGACATCCAGCGCGTACGGGTTGACGGCCATACCGACTCGTCCGGTAGCAACGCTTACAACGAGCAGCTGTCCGTACGGCGTGCCAACAGCGTGGTCAAAGTGCTGACCAAAGTCGGCATGCAGCCTGAAAATGTTGAGGTCCGCGGGCTGGGTAGCCGGGTGCCGGTAGCGTCCAACAGCACCCGCTCCGGACGTACTGAAAATCGGCGGGTGGCGATTGTGGTGATTGCCGAATAAAGACCTGCGTTATGGCTACGGCCTCTCCTGGCATCGCTATCAGATCAGTGTGCGAGTGTCAGGAGGGGCCGGGGCTTTTATTCACTCTTCTTCAGCCGCTTGCTGATGGGTTCGAATTCAGCTGTGGCAGATCGTTTGACCGGGTCCGGCTGCCCGTCCTCAGCCGCTTTCCAGTAAGCCCAGGGAACGTTGGCGCTTCCCAGCTCGTAATCCATACCGTCCCAGCTGTCCTCGCGAAAGCTGTAAAACGCCCAGTGCACCCTGGCTGCTTCCAGTGCGCTGAGCACATCCTCCAGATACTGCTGACAACCGGGCAGTTTACGCATGCATCCGAACTCTCCCGCGACCATCCGGTTGGCCGGTATGGCGTGCTGTGCGGCCCAGTCGAGGGGCAGTTGAAGATAGCTGCGAACCCGGTTCGGGTCCCACTTCTGCATGCCCGCAGCAAATGGCACCAGGCCCGGGTAGGTATAGGGTCTGGCCCGTTGCAAATTGGGGGCACTGGTTGCCGCATAGGGCTCGTACATGTGAAAGCTGTACAGTACGCGGCTGTCGGCCAACGGGGCTGGCCAGTATGAGAATGCATCGGCCGCGCCGTACCAGCCGGCGTCCACCATGATCGGTGTGAGTGGATCAACTTCGCGGATGGCGCTGATGAGGGTTTGGTAAAACCCGGGTAAATCCCGTGCGCTGCCGACCTGTTTTTCGTACCAGTCCCGCATCTTTGCAGCATCGGCGTGCTCGGCCAGCCCCGCCTGTTTTTCCGGTGCCGGCTCGTTGATCAAGTTGTAAGCGGCAACCGCGGGGTGCTCTTTGAGCACTGCGGCGAGATCACGCCAGAAGGCAGCACTTTGGGTCCAGAATCGCTTGTCTTGCCACAAGCGGTCATCGAAGCGGTCGCCATTGTTTTGCGCCCAGCGCATACCCGGCAGCGAAAGGGGCGTGATCACCACTTTGAGCCCTGCGGCATGTGCCCGGTCCAGGGTGGCTATCAACTGTTGCAGATCCTTGGCAACCAGTCCCTGGTACTGGTCTGCATTGCCAATCAGGTAGTCCCGTTCTGCCGGCTGCCACTTGTCATAGGACAGGCGCACCCAGTTCGCGCCATAGTCCTGCAGAGCATCGAAATAGGCTTGATCGGGAGGCAGTCGATTGAAACTGTTTCCTCCACGCTCAGGCTTGTCCCAAAAGGCAATCATGTCCGCGGCACCAGCTGCGCCAGACAGTACACCCAGTAACAAAAGGGCGGGCATCGTCCTGAGTTTCATGGCGGTTTTTCCTCGGATGCTGAGGGACGGGGAGCGGATTGTTCATCAGCAGCAAGCAGGGCTTTTAACAGCGGGGTGCATGTCCCGGGCGCCGGTTCCCTGCGTAAAGCACGCAAAGGCTGCAGCCCGGGAACATGTTCAGGGTTCTAGGCGATCAACTCGACTTTGCCACTGTCGAGTTTATAGATGCCACCCACGATGTTCAGCTTTCCCTTGGCCAGCGCATCCGACAACAGGCTTGATTCACTTTTGAGGCGGGCCACTGTGTCTTTGACGTTTTGCGCAATGGCGTTGTCCAGCAGGTTTCCGGGCCGGGTTAACACCTTGGCCACCGAGGGCTTGATCGCATCCGCCAGCCCCTGAATCTGCCCGGGAAACTTCGCGCCGTCTTTCTGCGCCTTGACCCCGGCCGAGACCGCACCACAACTGTCGTGGCCGAGCACCATGATCAAAGGTGTTTCCAGTACGGCCACGGCATATTCCAGGCTTGCCAGGCCGTCGGACGTCACGAAATTACCCGCCACCCGCACCGCAAACAGGTCGCCGCGCGCGGTATCGAATGCATACTCCGGGGCGATTCTCGAGTCGGCGCAACCCAGCACGGCGGCATAGGGGTTTTGCCCGTTGACCAGGGCCTCACGCTCGGTCAGGAAGTCATGGCGCCGGGTCACGCCCTGGGCGTAACGGGCATTGCCTGCCATCAACCGCGTCAAAGCCTTTTGCGGGTCAAGCCGGTTTTGCGGTTTGGGGACCGGGCCGTCGCTGGCGGCTTGGGCCAGTTGCGCGGGCAGCGCGCCGGCCAGCATCAAAGCGCCGGCAGCGCCCCCCGCCAGGCGGAGGAAATTACGGCGATGATTGATGGTGGGTGCAGGTGACGGTTCGCAGGAAATGCACATGGGAGGGAACACTCTTGATGGATGAGGGCATGGAAGCCATGGCACCTCGGCTAATCGGAGGTCGGGGGCTGACAGTCGGAGCCCGGAGCCGCAGAGTAAGAGTGGTGAAAATTGGCGCCTATGGGATTTGTCCTAAATTTCTTAAGGCCGGCGGCGCGCAGCGCAGTACGCAGGTGCGGCTCTCCTGTGTCGGCTGCGCGTTTAGGACTGTTAATCGGCGAAACGCATCTCGCGACTTTCCCCCAGCAACAACGGTGCATTCAGCTCCGTCACTTCGCGGATGTAATCCCACAACAGGGTGATCCGCTTGAGCTTCCTCAAATCCTCCCGGCAGTACATCCAGAACTACAAGACGTAAGGGTTCCACCCAATGATTACGGGACCCTCACGCCATGATGACCATTGCAACGCTCTATCCTGTTACAAGTGCTGTCACAAACTCTGCTGTATCTCTCAGGCCGACCATAAGGCTCGCTAAGCTCTATCACTACAGGCGCAACGGCATCTACTATCTGCGCCTCAGAGAGACAGGCAGCACCACGCAGGCCACCTCAGTATCCCTCAAGACCTCCGACAGAAAGGCCGCTATGGACGCTTCACGAAGACTTGCCGAGACCATCAAGTCCTTCCACTTGGACCACCCTGAGGCCACTTGGAGTGAACTTCGAGAGCATTTGCTATGGGTCGCTGAGGGACTCTTGTCGTGTTCCCATGATGTTCACTCTTTGCGTGACTGGGGCGACCTGTACGAGGACGTTAGGACGAACCTGACTGAAATTGCCGCAACGATGCCCCTCAACGTCGATCAGCATGAGCATGTGACCAAGGCTAAAGACGTGATGGCTGCTGCTCAGGTTCGACTACGGGGCGACTCAGTGCCGCTCGTGAAGATCATTAGGGACCTTGAGGGTAGCCCTGAGCCCATGTTGAAGCACGTGAGTGACGTGTCTCTGTCCTTATCTGTAAAGGGGCCCGCGATGACCTTTGAGACTCTCTCAGGCCTCTACATGTCGGACCGGGCAGGGGAACAGAAGGCCAGCACACTCAGTTCCACCAAGTTCACTCATGGTGTCTTAAGCACTGAGTTAGGAGCTTTGGACCTGAGGATGCACACGAGGGCAGATCTTGTTGCCTTGAGGGATAGGCTTGCGGCGACACGTAAACCAGCAACGGTAAATCAGATGCTGATGAAGCTCTCTGCTGTCCTGAATTGGTCAGTTGAGAATGGTCATCTTGAAAAGACCTACGATAAGAAACTCAAGTTCACCAAGGGCATTGAGTCCACCCGTAAAGCGTTTACTCAGGACCAGATAGGCAGCCTGATGGCCTACGCGAACAAGCTCCCTGAGACATCATGGAAACGCTGGTTGCTGAGTCTTGGGATCATCACTGGTGGCCGACTCAATGAAATCTCTCAGTTGAGCATTAGCGACATTCAGACCCTTAAGTCAGGAATTGTCGTTATCCACATCAATGAGGTTGGTGAGGGTAAGTCCATCAAGAACAAGCGTAGTGAGAGGCTGGTGCCATTGACTGATGGTGCCTATGGGTTCGACCTTGAAGCGTTCCTGCGGTACGTCGATACCTGCAAACAGAGCGGAAACGATTCGTTGGCACAGATCGGCTACAGACCAGCAGGCGAATGGGTCAACCAGCAGGCAATCCCTCAGGCTCTCGGGGAGTCTTATGTACGGGGCTTGGTGTTCCACTCATTGCGCCACTCTTTGGCTTCCCTTATGCAGGTCAAAGGGGTGCCTACAATTCACGCTCAGGCCGTCATGGGACACGCTTCAGGCACCATTACGTTTGATACTTATGGGTCTGGTGTTCCCGTTGAGGTGATCGCTGAAGTGCTTTGCGGTTTGTTTGGTAAGAGTCTTGAAGGTCACTGAGATGCCTTTCGGGAAATTCCAGAGTCGCTCTCGCTGATATCTAAATGATACGATTCTGCCACCAAGGGAACGGAGCAGCACATGCGAAATATTGACCTTTATGGACACGCTAAGGTTACCAAGGAGTTTCATGAGCGTGCGTCTTACATAGCCCGTATGTCTTCAGCTGGAGAGAAGTCCGCCAGATCCATGGCATGGGATCTCTTTGCTACTGACCAGCTGAAGATTGACGACAGCAATGAGCGGACGTCCAATTTCGCTAAACTTAAGTACGTAGAGGCGATTGAAAGGCTGCGTCCTTATGGTTTGGTAATGGATATCGACGCCGACACATTTGCCCGTCACTTCTTTGATGAACTGTGTGTGATAAATAAGAAAGTGACGAATAAAGGGGTTCAGATCGTTTTTTATGTATTTGTCGCCCTGGCCCTTTTTGGTATCTATAAACTTTTCCTGTGAAGAACCCGAGTCAAAGCGCTGTACGAGACGCCGTTTGCTTTCAACTCACAGGAACGTAGGCATTAGGTTTATACCAAATGTAGAGAACTTAGCAAAACCACATAACTGAATGGACACTTACCAATGCAAAAACTCAAGTCATTCCTCCTCATCGTAGCCGGGGTCTTTTATGGTCTGGTCACGTTCAATGGCTCGCTTCGCCTTGGCATGAAGGTCGGTGAACATTTCCATAGCAAACCACTGATGCTTATAGCTGCTGTTGTGTTCCTTGCTATGTCCGTTGGTGGCTTCTTCTGGTTACGTCGGATCGTCCGTACGCCTCGCAATGCATGGGACTGACCTTGGCAGGATTTAAAAACCCTCACATATAGGGAGATAGGATGCCCAGAATTAAAAACCCTCACCTACAGGGAGAGGACTCAAACAGTCCCTCCACCGTAACCGCTAAGTCACCCTCAAGGTGATGCCAGTGGGCAAGGCTCAACGTGACAGCGTGGTTCACTCCACCAGACACATGAGACCACCAAGTCAGAACCCTACGGGGTCCTCTGAGGTCCAGTTACGAGGACCATCACAACGATACAGTCTGTCGAGCCTCTGAATGGCTTGATGGACCCTTAATAGGTTTGGGCCTCCTATTACTGATCGTGTGATTACAGGGGCCTTTTACTTAAAGATCCTCTAAGAGGAATATCAGATAGTAATCTTTATATTCTCTCTCTAAGTTAAAAGACTTTAAGAGCCCTTTAAGTACAAAGGCTCAGGTCTTCTCAGACCATGATTGCAGGCAACGGCATCATAGGGTCACTCACCGTGACTCGTTATATGGTCTCTGAGTTCTCAGGTGTCCTCAATATTGGATGCCATTTAAAAAACCTCACCTACACGGACACACCGTCCACCTCTAAGGCCATTCGCATGGTCAATACATCAACAGAGTCTTTCTGATTGCTCCCTGTGCTACTCGCCAGAACCCGTCATGGGGTCTCTGTGCTGGCCTGTGGATGCGAACTCAGGGAGCAATCAAAAGGAAACCATGAATATGCAAACTTCCGAACTTCTACCTGTCGTCATCAACGGTCAGACTTTCTCTGCCAATCAAGATCGTATGTGGAACCTCAACGAGATTCAAAAGGGTCTCGACCTGCCTGACGCCAAACGGCCAAGTCAGTGGGATAACGAGATCCGCAAAGCCTTAGACCAGAGTGGAAATTTCCACACTGCTTTGGGTGGTGCCAATCCGGGTACATGGGCAACTGAGGCAGGGACTATTGCTTATGCCATGTGGGTATCTCCAGACTTTTACCTGATGGTAGTTCACGCCTTCGTCGCAGTGCGCAATAGCGCGGTGAGTGAGCTTCGCCATAAGGACGCTCTCTTAGACGCCAACATGCCCAAGGCCTCGACCCTCGACATGAAAGCCCGAGGTGCTGGTCTGACATGGACTGAGGCTTGCCGTGTGACTGGTATTCAACAATCTCGACTCGCTTTGGACGCTCTGGTCTCAATGGGCTCCTTTGTGTACCCCATGGATAACTTCGGGAGCCGTGAGGGCTCGCCACGCCCACGTAAGCAGGGCTTCGAAGTGGGTGCCTTTGTGAAGGCCTCTTCGGAGTTTGGGAATCGTGAAGGCTGGCGAGTAAAACCTCGTGGTCTGGATTGGCTCCGTAACAAGGCCGAAGAGATCAACCTAAAGGTAGCCGAGACGAAGGCTCAGAAGAGCAGAGCAAAGTTAGCTGCCAAGCAATCGACAGTTAAGCGTGTGGGGCGTCCCAATGTTTCCCCACAGGTCGCCCAGCGATGACCTACCTCGACCTACTCAACAGCCTATGCTCGACCCCAGCGTCACGCATGAAGCTCATAACCATCCGCAATCAATGGACTGACAGTTACAAGCGAAAGGCCGTCTCAATGATCCATCCCTTGGGTGGTCGTGTGGTCGATCAAGCGGCCCTTGAGGCTCGCCTTCACGGGTACTTGGTGACCTTCATGCACAGCCTTATTGCCGGTGGTGTCCATCTTGACGCTCTCTTGATGGTGCCTTTGTCCGTACCGTTGAATCGACAACCAATTGCTTACAGCCAAGTCCTGGGTCTCTCTAAGGACTCCGCTACAACCGCTTAACCTCGCACCAGTAGTAACCGCAAGACCCTCCCCAAAGTGCCCATTAGGTCAGTCCGCCATGCTGCCCGAAGGACCCTTGACGACCCGCAAAAGCTTCACCTCAGTCGTCGAATACATCCCTCAAACCCAGAACATATAGACAAGCCGTGAAGGCGCCGGAGTGGCTAACTCCTTGGCCTCTGGTCTTCGTCGCCCATGCGGCACGGCTTGATCTATGTGTCTATTAGGAGACACAACCCCATGAAACTGAACATCGTTAACACCCCTGATCGTCTTGAAGTTCAAGGCCAAGTCGTATCCCGAGAATATGCCGAGGGCGTAATGCTCGCTGGTCTGTTGGCTATGGCTGGCAAGAACGACCCCAAGGTCACCGAGATCGTCCGTCAATACCGTGATGCTGGTCTGAGTACCGTCGCGTTTCCTGTAGAGACCCGTCGGGCCTTCACGGTCTTCGCTAAGGAAGACCAACAGGAAGCCACACGCGCCGCTGAGGCTGCATGGTTCGCTGAACGAGCCAAGGAACAGGTCCCACCGACTCCCCTTGAGGCTGCCCGTAAGCGTGCTGAGCGTGATGCCCAGAGTGAGCGGATTCGACGTATGGGCGTAGAGACCCGAGCTGCCAGAGGTGGCGGTGCATGGTCCTCTTTCCCCGACTTTGACTGATCCCTCTACGACCCTTCAAGACAACTAATTCAGGAGTAAATACCCATCATGAAACGCGATCAATACGAAGCACCCAACGCCTATACCGTGTCCCAAACCGAAGGCTCGACCCGTATCCAGTTCACCCGTGCCGACAAAATCAAGGAAGGCATGGCGGCGGACACCAGCATCTACGTCGAGATCTTTTCTCAGGCGCTCGATGAGTATTTCAATGAAGGTGATTGGAAAGCCGAAGCGGCCCAAGCGATCCCTTGTGAGTTCCGTCCGGCCAAGACTGAGCCGACTGCTCAACAACTGGTCGTAATGCAGAACCGTTCGGTTACCTTCGACCCTCGGACCAGCATCTATGGTGACAAATCAGAGTTCACCAGTGGTCAGGCTATCGTCGGCGATGTGATCTTCACGGAGCCCTGCGACAAGGCTGCATTGTTCTCCTTCCGTACCACCTTCTTGGACGCTCACCTCATTGCAGGCTGGTCCGGTGAAGGCTTGCAACAGACTGGCAAGAAGCTGCTGGATGACTTTGAGCTGACCTGTGGCGGTGTCGTTGCGGGTATCTTGAAGGACGCTCAGTCCACCGAGACCAAGACCTATACAGGCGCCCTGAGTGCGACTCCGCGTGAGCGTGCAGAAGACATCATCGACGCCTTGACCATGCACCTGAACCTTGCAGTGGGTCGCGACCTTGAGTCCTTCGTGTTGCTGATGCCTGTGGTCTTGTCGGCTGTCCTGAACCGTGCCGCTCAGCGTGCTGGTCATGATGACCTTGAGGACTACTTGGGGACCCGCACTCAGTTCTACTCGGGTGAGGACCATGGTGTGTTTATGCTGCCTATGGGCTTCGCCTCGTTGTCCTTCCGTGAGGGACCAGACGGCGACATCTGGAACGTAACGACCACTCGTAATCCGGCCATTCAAGGCTGGGATCTTGAGGTCACCGGTGTGGCGGACGTAATCGCTCAGGGCAAAGTTCGCCTGAAGCTGGCTAACCCTGCCGACCCTACCGAGAAGTTCCAGACCGAGACAGTTAGCTTTCCGCTAATCACTCGCGTGGTCTTCGCTGCTGAGTAACACCATCACCATCAAGAACCATTGGGGTCCCTTCAAGGGGACCTCGTGGGTCTCGTGGGAAGCCTCAAGCCTACTTTAGGTTTTGAGTTTCAACCGCTACGAATCCGGGTGTTTGAGGCTTCACCACGATACCTACTGCAACACACATCACATCACGAGAAGCCCTAACGATGGTCCATATGAAACTGTGGGCAGTCGTGAAGGCTGTCCTATTGTCCAGAGCGTTCTGGAAGCTTGTCGGCATCCTTGGGGCGACCTTTGGGATCGCTAACGCTGAGGTCGTCTCTGAGGTCCTTGGTGAGCTGTTCACTGAGGTCTTTGCGGGCGCTTGAGGGTCCTGAAAGGCTGATGGAAATATGAAGAAAATTTCTCCGACCTGACCTCAGTGTTAAATGACGTGCAGTTACCCCCGTAGGCCCTCGCGCCTGTGCCTCAGCGCCTGCTCATGGGGTCCTTATCGCGCCCACGTGCGCCACTGTAAGAACCCTTTCGACTGTCACAAGTGATGTCACAACCCCTGTCACAAGTCGTTGCCAAGAGCCTGATGAGGTCGTTAGGATGGGGCTCCCTTGCTCCTTGTAGACTCTCAGTCTGCGAACCGAAGGACATGCGTCTCGCCCAGCAATAACGGGCGGTTTAGCTCAGTCACTTCGCGGATGTAATCCCACAACAGGGTGATCCGCTTGAGCTTCCTCAGGTCCTCGCGGCAGTACATCCAGAACTGGCGTGTGAGGTTGATCTCGTCCGGCAGTACCGGCAGCAAACGCGGGTCCTGTGCCGCCAGAAAGCACGGCAGGATTGCCAGCGAGCGACCCTGCTGCGCCGCCACGAACTGCGCGATCACGCTGGTGCTGCGCAGGTTGGCGCTGGCGCCGGGCAGCACATTGGCCAGGTACAGCAACTCGGAACTGAACGCCAGATCGTCGACGTAACTGATAAACGGGTGATCCACCAGGTCGGCCGCCCGGCGAATCGGCGGGTGCTGGTCCAGGTATTCCTGGGTAGCAAATAACTGCAACTGGTAGTCACACAGCTTGCAGCACACATACGGCCCGTGTTCCGGGCGCTCCAGGGCAATCACGATGTCGGCTTCGCGCTTGGACAGGCTGATGAAGTGCGGTAACGGCAAGATGTCCACGGAAATGGCCGGGTAGGCATCCACGAAGTGGCTCAGCTGCGGGGTGATAAAAAAACTTCCGAAGCCCTCGGTGCAGCCCATTCGCACATGCCCCGACAGCGCCACGCCCGAGCCCGAAACCTGCTCGCAGGCCATGTGCAGCGTGCTCTCGATTGACTCGGCATAGCCCAGTAGACGCTGGCCTTCAGGGGTCAGGGTGAAGCCATTGGTACGGGATTTTTCGAACAGCAAGGTACCCAGCGCGGCTTCCAGCGAACTGATACGCCGTGACACGGTGGTGTAGTCCACCGCCAGGCGCTTGGCGGCGCTGCTGGCCTTGCGGGTGCGGGCCACCTCGAGAAAAAACTTCAGGTCGTCCCAGTTCAGTGCGCTTAACGATGTGATGTTTTTTTGCATGTTAGACCGGCTTTTATGTGCGTTCTTATTAGAAGAACGCACACCTATACTCCAAAAACAGTCCTGCGACCAATCCGGGCGCACCGGTGCACGACTTAATCTGTAGAAGCGAGCTTGCTTGCGAGCAAGCTCGCTCCTACAGATTGGCGTGACCGGACATAACAATAATTTCGGAGACTTCCATGAACGTTTCTACTACCCCGTACCAAAATGCCCGACTGCTGATCGATGGCGAGTGGGTCGAGTCCCAGACCACCGAGTGGCACGACATCGTCAACCCGGCGACTCAGCAAGTACTGGCCAAAGTCCCTTTCGCTACCCCCGATGAAGTCAACGCCGCTATCGCCGCAGCGCAACGCGCCTTCCAGACCTGGAGGCTGACGCCGATCGGCGCGCGGATGCGCATCATGCTCAAGTTGCAGGCGCTGATTCGTGAACACTCCAAGCGTATCGCCACGGTGCTCAGTGCCGAGCAGGGCAAAACCATTGCCGACGCCGAGGGCGATATTTTTCGCGGCCTGGAAGTCGTGGAGCACGCGTGCTCTATCGGTACCCTGCAGATGGGTGAGTTCGCAGAAAACGTTGCGAGCGGGGTGGATACCTACACCTTGCGTCAACCTATCGGCGTTTGTGCAGGCATCACGCCTTTCAACTTCCCGGCAATGATTCCGCTGTGGATGTTCCCGATGGCCATCGCCTGCGGCAACACCTTCGTCCTCAAACCGTCAGAACAAGACCCGCTGTCGACCCTGATGCTGGTGGAGCTGGCTCTTGAAGCCGGGGTTCCACCAGGCGTGCTCAACGTGGTCCATGGCGGCAAGGACGTGGTGGATGCTCTGTGCACCCACGCCGATATCAAGGCTGTATCGTTCGTCGGTTCAACCGCCGTGGGCACCCACGTGTATGACCTGGCAGGCCGCCACGGCAAGCGCGTGCAATCGATGATGGGCGCCAAAAACCACGCCGTGGTACTGCCCGATGCCAATCGCCAGCAAACCCTGAATGCTCTGGTCGGTGCCGGTTTCGGTGCTGCCGGGCAACGCTGCATGGCCACCTCGGTGGTGGTGCTGGTGGGCGCGGCCAAACAATGGTTGCCGGACCTTAAGGCGCTGGCACAAAAGCTCAAGGTCAATGCCGGCAGCGAGGCGGGTACCGATGTCGGCCCGGTGATTTCCAAGCGTGCGAAAGAGCGCGTGCTGGGGCTGATTGAAAGCGGGATCAAGGAAGGCGCGGTACTGGAGCTGGATGGCCGCGATATCAAGGTCCCGGGCTTCGAGCACGGCAACTTTGTGGGGCCAACCCTGTTCTCGGGTGTCACCACCGTCATGCAGATCTACACCCAGGAAATCTTCGGCCCGGTCCTGGTGGTGATTGAAGTCGATACCCTTGACCAGGCCATTGCGCTGGTCAACGCCAACCCGTTCGGCAATGGCACCGGCCTGTTCACCCAAAGCGGTGCGGCGGCGCGTAAATTCCAGAACGAAATCGACGTGGGCCAGGTCGGCATCAACATCCCGATTCCGGTGCCGGTCCCGTTCTTCAGCTTCACCGGTTCCCGTGGTTCCAAGCTGGGCGATCTGGGGCCGTACGGCAAGCAAGTGGTGCAGTTCTATACTCAGACCAAGACCGTCACCAGTCGCTGGTTCGACGATGACAGCGTGAATGATGGCGTCAACACCACCATCAATCTTCGTTGAGGGCACAGACCATGAACATTGCATTTATCGGCTTGGGCAACATGGGCGCACCGATGGCGCGCAACCTGCTCAAGGCCGGGCACTCGTTGAACCTGTTTGATCTGAACAAGGACATTCTGGCTGAACTGGCAGCCCTGGGCGGCCATGTCAGCGCTTCGCCCCGTGAGGCGGCCAAAGGTACTGAACTGGTGATCACCATGCTGCCGGCTGCCGCCCATGTGCGCAGCGTATGGCTGGGTGAAGACGGGGTGCTGGCCGGCATCGGCGAAGGTGTCCCGGCGGTGGATTGCAGCACCATTGACCCGCAGACCGCTCGCGATGTAGCGGGCGCGGCGGCCAGACAAGGCGTGCAAATGGCCGATGCCCCGGTGTCCGGCGGCACCGGCGGGGCGCAGGCAGGCACCCTGACCTTTATGGTCGGTGCCAGCCAGGCCCTGTTCGATACGCTGCACCCGGTCCTTTCGCAAATGGGCCGCAACATAGTCCATTGTGGGGATGTGGGCACCGGCCAGGTGGCTAAAATCTGCAACAACCTGCTGCTGGGTATCTCCATGGTCGGGGTCAGTGAAGCCATGGCTCTGGGCGCGGCATTGGGTATCGACAGCGAAGTGCTGGCCGGGGTGATCAACAGTTCCACCGGACGCTGCTGGAGTTCCGAAATCTACAACCCGTGGCCGGGCATTGTGCCAACGGCACCCGCTTCGCGCGGCTACACCGGCGGTTTTGGTGCCGAGCTGATGCTCAAGGATCTGGGGCTGGCCACCGAAGCTGCACGTCAGGCGCATCAGCCCGTGGTCATGGGCGCAGTGGCGCAACAGTTGTACCAGGCAATGAGTTTGCGCGGAGAGGGCGGTAAAGACTTCTCGGCCATCATCAATAGCTATCGCAAGCCCGAATAGGGCATTTACGGGAGTCCGCGTCGGGCGGACTCCCGGTTTTTTGCGTGGTGCCAATCAGGCAAAGACAAAATACTTGCGCACTGTTTCAACCACTTCCCATGTGCCTTTCATCCCCGGCTCCACGATAAAGATATCCCCGGCCCGCAGATGAATCGGTTGTTTGCCCTCGGGGGTGATGATGCAGTAGCCCTCGCGGAAATCGCAGTACTCCCACTTCACGTATTCCACGTACCACTTGCCGGGCGTGCAAATCCAGGTGCCCATGATTTTGCTGCCATCATCGCTGGTGTAGGCATTGAGGTTCACGGTGTGCGGATCGCCTTCGAGCTTTTCCCATTTGCAGGCATCAAGCACGGGCAGGGGGTGGGTGTCGCGAAGTACGGTAATTGGCGCAGACATAAGGACTCCGGTAGATGGATCAAGGCACGGATTCCAGCCTAACCGGCGGCGGTGTCCGGCAGATGTCTGGTTCCGACCCCCAGTGACCCGAATACGCAGCCTGCGGATACGAAAAAGCCCCGATCCTTGATACAAGGACCGGGGCTTTGTTGTGTCAGGCAAGGATCAGCGCGGGTTTGCCAATGCTTTGCCCGTACGCAGGCGTACTTGATAGAACCCGTAAAGGATCAGCAGCCACACCGGGATCGCATACACCGACGCACGCACATCGGGGATCATCCAGATCACCGAGACGATGGTGGCCATGAACACCAGGCACAGGATGTTGCTGAGCGGGAACCAGAACGCTTTGAACGAAGGCTTCACGCCCTGTACCGCCATGGCCTTGCGGAACTTGATATGGGTCAGGCTGATCAGCGCCCAGTTGATCATCAACGAAGCCACCACCAGCGCGAACAGCAACTCCAGTGCCTTGTGCGGCGCCAGGTAGTTGACCACTACACACAGCAAGGTCACCAGCGCCGACACCCCCAGTGCCCGCAATGGCACACCATTTTTGGTCAGCTTCATCAGCGCCTTGGGTGCATCGCCCTGTTCGGCCAGACCGAAGAGCATGCGGCTGTTGCAGTAAACGCCACTGTTATAGACCGACAGGGCAGCCGTCAGCACCACAAAGTTGAGGATCTGGGCGGCGGTATTGCTGCCGATCAAGGCAAAAATCTGCACGAACGGGCTGCTGCCGTATGCATCCCCGCCGGCGCCAAGGGTCACCAGCAACTGGTCCCAGGGGTACAGCGCCAACAGAACAGTCAGGGCGCCGACGTAGAAAATCAGAATCCGGTACACCACCTGGTTGATGGCTTTGGGGATCACTTTTTTCGGTTCGCTGGCTTCGGCGGCGGTGATACCCACCAGCTCCAGGCCACCGAAGGAGAACATGATAAAGGCCATGGCCATCAGCAAACCGGTGCCGCCATTGGGGAAGAATCCGCCATGGCTCCACAGGTTACTGAATGAGGCTTGGGAGCCGCCGGTGCCGCTGATCAGCAGATAGCAACCCAGCACTATCATGCCGACAATCGCCACCACCTTGATGATCGCGAACCAGAACTCCATCTCGCCGAAGACCTTCACGTTCAGGGTATTGATCAGGTTGACCAGCACAAAGAACACCACGGCACTGACCCAGGTCGGAACCTCGGGCCACCAGAACTGGATGTATTTGCCGACCGCAGTCAGTTCGGCCATGCCCACTAGCACGTACAGCACCCAATAGTTCCAGCCCGACAGAAAGCCCGCATAGCCGCCCCAGTACTTATGGGCAAAGTGGCTGAACGAGCCGGCCACGGGTTCTTCGACGATCATCTCGCCGAGCTGGCGCATGATCAGAAACGCGATAAAGCCGGCAATCGCATAACCGAGAATCATCGACGGCCCTGCGGACTTGAGCACGCCCGCCGAGCCCAGAAACAGCCCGGTACCGATAGCGCCGCCCAGGGCAATCAGCTGGATATGACGATTTTTCAAACCGCGTTTGAGTGTGACCGGGGGGGAGTTAGCGTCAGCCATCGGGTGCCTTGTGGGTGGTTATTCTCAATGATGATGAAATCAACGGGACGACAGGCGCCGCGTTGGGTCAGCAAGCCCCGGATATTACTCTTGGTAAAAATTCAGGCATACAGGCGAACAGCACTCTAGGAAGTTTCTTATCGGTTATCCGGGGTCGATAGCGCCCCAAGCAGGGTTTGCGCACAGGCCGGTAATTGTTCGAAGGAGCGGGCGCACAGCAGCAGTTTGCGGTCTGCCCAGGGCTCATTCAGGGGCACTGCCTTGAAGGTGCGCGGTGCCTGCCAGCGTTCGATGGTGGCCTTGGGCACTATGCCCAGCCCGGCGCCCCGGGCGACCATGCGCAAGACCCCATCAAAGCCCTCGGCCCGGATGCGCACCTGCATGCGGCAACCGCTGTGCAGCGCCTGCTCTTCCAGATACACGGCCAGTGCACTGCTGGCTGACAGTCCAACATAGTCATGGCTCAAGGTGTCGCTGAACCTGAGCTGCGGCAGACTGGAGAGTGGATGCTCCTGGGGTAGCACCAGCACCAGCGGATCATCGCGAAAGGGCCGGGTTTGCAGATCCCGGGTATCGACTGCATTGGAAACTATCCCGATATCGGCGGCGTCCTGGCGCAGGGCATGGGTGATACGCAGGCTGGTCAATTCGTGCTGGTCGACGCTGATATGGGGATGCTGGCGTACAAAATCGGCCAGCAACTCGGGCAGATATTCGGTAAGGGCTGCGGTATTGCACAGCAACCGTACCTGGCCTTTAAAGCCCTGGGCGTATTCGGCCAGATCGTGATTCATGCGTTCCACCTGTCGCAGCAGCAGCCGGGCATGTTGCGCCAGCGCCTGGCCCGCAGGTGTCGGGCTGATGCCCCGCCGGCTGCGTTGCAAGAATGCCACCCCCAGCGCCGCTTCCATCGCCCTGATGCGCGCACTGGCGGCGGCCAGGGACAAATGGCTGAGACCGGCGCCCGCGGTGATGCTGCCGGTCTGCAGGCAATTGAGATACAGCCGTAAATCCACCAGATCGAAGTGCATAAGCCTCCATGTCACCTGCCTTGGTAAATAAGCCTCTTGTCATGCAAGAGGCTGGCTCAGTATATGACGCATTTCCAACCCCGGCACCGTGGCCCAGCATAGGGCCATGAAAACACTCTTCGAGTTCTACCAAAACCTTGGCTGGTCCCTGTCACTGCTGGTGCTGCTTACTTTTCTGGTGGCCGGAACGGTCAAGGGGGTGATTGGCCTCGGCTTGCCGACGGTAGCCATGGGCTTGTTGGGTCTGGCTATTGCCCCGGCACAGGCAGCGGCATTGCTGATCATCCCGTCCATCGTCACCAATACCTGGCAACTGGCTGCGGGCGGCCGGCTACGCAGGCTGATAAAGCGGCTGTGGCCGATGCAACTGGGGATTTTGCTGGGCACCGGCCTTGGCATGCTGTGGCTCAGCAGTGATGGCGGCAGCTGGGTGGTACGGGCTTTGGGCATGGCCTTGTTGCTGTATGCCTTGAGCGGGCTGTTTCTGCCCGTGCTGCGGGTCGCGCCACGGATGGAGAACTGGCTGGGGCCAACCTGCGGGTTGATCACCGGGATCATTACCTCGGCCACCGGTGTGTTTGTAATCCCTGCCGTGCCGTATCTGCAGGCCCTGGGCTTAAGCAAAAATCAGCTGGTACAGGCCTTGGGATTGTCCTTCAGCGTCTCCACCTTGGCCCTGGCTGCCGGGCTTTACTGGCGCGGTAGTCTGGGTGGCGGCGAGCTCAATGGGTCATTGCTGGCGCTGCTGCCCGCCATGCTCGGCATGTGGCTGGGTCAATGGCTGCGTCAGCGCATCAGCGGCGCATTATTCAAATCCGTATTTTTTATCGGTATGGCGCTATTGGGTATGCATCTGCTAATCGCTGGTTAAAGGTTTTGGCAACAATATGGCAGCTATTCGTGCTTGATAAGCAAAGGTGATTTGCTCCGATGCGGGTTTTTCCCGAGGGCAGTGATCAATACCCTGCCAGGTATTAAATCTTTAACACCCGAAGGCCGCTCAACAGCGCTGAGGGTTAATCCCGAATGAGGCTGATGATGAAAAAAATACTCTTGCTTAACGGTGCCAAAAAATTTGCCCACTCCGATGGTCGCTACAACCTGACCATGCACGACACTGCGCTGGCTTTTTTCGATCGCCAGGGCTTCGAAGTCAAAGTCACCCACATCGATGAAGGCTATGACGTGGCCGAGGAAGTCGAGAAATTCCTGTGGGCCGACGTGATCATTTATCAAATGCCGGGCTGGTGGATGGGCGCCCCCTGGATCGTTAAAAAGTACATCGACGAAGTCTTCACCGAAGGTCACGGCAAGCTCTACGCCAGTGACGGCCGTACCCGTTCCGACGCTTCGCAGCGCTATGGCAGCGGTGGTTTGATTCACGGCAAAAAGTACATGCTGTCGCTGACCTGGAACGCACCGCAGCAAGCCTTTGATGATCCGGCTGACTTCTTCGAAGGCAAAGGCGTGGACGCGGTGTACTTCCCGTTCCACAAGGCCAATGAGTTCCTTGGCATGAGCGCCTTGCCGACCTTCCTGTGTGTCGACGTGATGAAACGTCCACAACCCCAGGACGATGCCGCCCGTTATGAGCAACACCTGAAACAAGTGTTCGCCATCTAACGCCTGCAATTGCGGTAGTCGCTGACTCGCGGAGCGCGGCTGCGAGCCGTTTGATTGCGCACCGCGGGACTGCGATCAGTGTGAAATTGCTACCCTGATCGCAGCCTCGCTTCGCGAGTCAGCGACTACGCTGCAGGCAGTTACCAATGAGGGGCACGTGTGAAAGCCAGATCCGATGAGCTGCAAATCTTTGTTTCAGTGATTGAGTGCGGCTCCATTTCCGCGGCTGCCGAACAGGCCGGACAAACTCCTTCGGCGGTCAGCCGTACCTTGTCACGGCTGGAGGCCAAGCTCGAAACCACCTTGATCAACCGCACCACGCGGCGCATGGACCTGACCGAGGAGGGCAAGTTTTTCTTCGAGCGGGCCAAGCTGATCCTGGAGCAAATGGATGAGCTTGAAGACCGTTTGATTTCCCACCAGCGCACGCCTTCCGGGCGTCTGCGGATCAATGCCGCCTCGCCGTTCATGCTGCATGCCATCGTGCCGTATATCAGCGAGTTCCGTGAGCTCTACCCCGAGATCCAGCTGGAACTCAACAGTAATGATCTGATCATAGACTTGCTGGAGCAAAGCACTGACATCGCGATCCGCATCGGTACCCTGGCCGATTCCACCTTGCACGCCCGCTCATTGGGCTGCAGCCCCTTGAGCATCCTCGCCAGCCCCGACTACATCGCCCGCCACGGCGCCCCCGGCAGCGTCGCCGATCTGGCCAGTCACACCCTGATCGGTTTTACCCAAAATGACGGTTTGAACCAATGGCCGTTGCGTTATGCACAAGGCGATCGCTGGGCCATCGAGCCGCACATCAGTGCTTCCAGTGGCGAGACGGTCCGCCATCTGGCGCTGCAAGGGCAGGGCATCGCCTGCCTGTCGCATTTCATGACCCATGAAGACGTCAAGACCGGGCGCCTGCAAGTGCTGCTGGGCGAATTCAACAGCGGCTACCGCCAGCCGATCCACGCGGTGTACTACCGCAACTCGCAGCTGGCGCTACGCATTCAGTGCTTTCTGGACTTCATCCAGGACAAGCTCGCCAGCTATGCGGTGCCGTACTTCAAAGGGTAAATCCCCGCGCATTAGTGATCTGTACGCAAGACTGAATTGGCCCGCGGCGGGTTTTTCCAGTGCCCTCACTCTTCGATACTGGCGGCATCACTTATTTCACGCGGGAGTCACTCCATGAAGGTTTTCGTTACCGGCGCAGCAGGATTTATCGGCGGTTCAATTGCCAGCGCTTTGGTCAAGGCCGGGCATCAGGTTACGGGTCTGGTGCGCAACACCGATCAGCAACAGGAAATGCTCGCCCTTGGCATCACGCCGGTGCTGGGCGCCCTGGATGACAGCGACTTGCTCGCCAAGCAGGCTAGCCAGGCGGATGCGGTGATCAACGCGGCCAGCAGCGACCATCGGGGCGCCGTCGAAGCCTTGCTCAAGGCCCTGCGCGGCAGCGGCAAAGTGTTTTTGCACACCAGCGGTTCGAGCATTGTTGGCGACGCCTCGGGTGGCAAGGCCAGCGACGTTGTCTACTACGAAGGTCAGTTGCCCGAGCCGAGCGTCGACAAGGCGGCGCGGGTTGCCATCGACAATCTGGTACTGGCGGCGGCCAACGACAATGTACGTTCAGCGGTCATCTGCAACACCCTGATTTACGGCCACAGCCTGGGGGTAAAACGCGACAGCGTGCAACTGCCGCGCCTGCTCAAACAGGCCCGCAAGAGCGGAGTCGTGCGTCATGTCGGCAGCGGGCAAAACATCTGGTCCAACGTGCATATCGACGACGTCGTGGCCCTGTACCTGCTGGCACTGGAAAACACCCCGGCCGGGACTTTCTACTTTGTTGAAAGTGGCGAAGCGGCGTTTGCCGACATGAGCAACGCCATCGCCCGGGTGCTGGGGCTGGGTGAAGCCCACGACTGGCCGCTGGCCGATGCTGAAGCTGAATGGGGCTATGAAATGGCCAACTACGGCCTGGGTTCCAACAGCCGGGTACGCGGCAAAAACGCCCGCGAACTGCTGGGCTGGACGCCGCAACGCAGCAGCGTGGTGGAGTGGATCAAAAACCAAATGCTGTAACCCCTGATCTCTGCCCCCCGCAGGAGCGAGCTCTTTTGCGCCCAAGCTCGCTCCTGCTGTTCTTGGATAGCTTTTCGGTTTGTGCACAGGCCCGCATTTTTACTTTTGTTGTTTGTAAACGTTTCTGAAATCAGACAATGTTCGGCATCGTTATACAAAAATAAAAGGAAGTTCCAATGCGTGTTGTATGGTTCAAAACCCTGGCCTTGACGGCTGCCATCGCAGCCAGCTGTTCAGCCTATGCCGTTACGCTGGAAGGCGGTGCAGTCGCCGCCCCGGATCAGTACGGCGCTGAAGTCGCGGCGCAAATTCTCAAAAAAGGCGGCAACGCAGTCGATGCCGCAGTCGCAACCGCCTTCACCCTGGCCGTGACTTACCCCGAAGCCGGTAACATTGGTGGCGGTGGTTTCATGACCCTGTTTATCGATGGCAAACCCTACTTCCTCGACTATCGCGAAACGGCGCCCAAGGCTGCCAGCCGCGATATGTACCTCAATGACAAAGGCGAAATCATCGAGAACCTGAGCCTGGTCGGCTCGCGCGCCGCTGGCGTGCCGGGTACGGTGATGGGCCTGTGGGAAGTCCATCAGCGCTTTGGCAAATTGCCATGGAGCGAGTTGTTGACCCCCGCCGTGGGCTACGCGAAAAACGGCTTCAAGGTGGCCGATCAGCAATACCAGTACCGCGAAGATGCGTTGGCGCTGTTCAAGGGCACCACCAATTTCAGCGACTATTTCGGCAGCATGAAACCTGGCGAAACCTTCAAGCAGCCTGAACTGGCCGCCACCCTGGAACGTATTGCCGACCAGGGCGCCAAAGAGTTCTACCACGGCCAGACCGCCGACCTGCTGATTGCCCAGATGCAGCAGGACAAGGGCCTGATCACCAAAGAAGATCTGAATGACTACAAGGTCAACTGGCGTGAGCCGATGCGGGTCGATTTCCGCGGCAACAGCTTGTACACCGCACCGCTGCCAAGTTCTGGCGGTATCGCACTGGCGCAACTGATCGGCATCAAGGAAGACCGCGCCGCGGACTTCAAAGGTGTCGAACTGAACTCGGCACCTTACATCCACCTGTTGTCCGAAATTGAAAAGCGCGTGTTTGCCGACCGTGCCGATTACCTCGGTGATCCGGACTTCGGCAAGATGCCGGTGGCCGAGTTGACCGACCCGGCCTACATCGCCAAGCGGGCAAAAGAAGTGAACCCGAAAGCGATTTCGCCGACGGCCAATATCAAGCCCGGACTTGAGCCGCATCAGACCACGCACTTCTCCATTGTCGATAAAGACGGCAACGCCGTCAGCAACACCTACACCCTGAATTGGGATTACGGCAGTGGCGTCGTGGTCAAAGGCGCGGGCTTCCTGCTCAACGATGAAATGGACGACTTCAGCTCCAAGCCGGGCGTGGCCAACGCCTTTGGTGTGGTGGGGGGCAATGCCAACGCCATCGAGCCGGGCAAGCGCATGTTGTCGTCGATGAGCCCGAGCCTGGTGACCCGTGATGGTCAGGTCACCCTGGTGCTCGGTACGCCGGGCGGTTCGCGGATCTTCACCTCGATCTTCCAGGTGCTGAACAATATCTACGACTACAACCTGCCGCTGGAAAAAGCCGTGGCCGCCCAGCGGGTACATCACCAGTTGCTGCCTAAAGACACGATCTACTATGACGCCTACGCGCCGCTCACCGGCAAAGTTGCCGATGAGCTCAAAGCCATGGGCTACACCCTGGAGGATCAGGGCTGGAACATGGGTGATATACAGGCGATCCGGGTTAACGGCACCCAGCTGGAAACCGCCTCTGACCCCCGTGGTCGCGGGGTTGGCAAGGTTGTGAAGTAAGAACACCCTGAAAAACCTGTAGGAGCGAGCTTGCTCGCGAGCTCTGCGCTGAAAAGCTCGCAAGCAAGCTCGCTCCTACGGTTATCCCGCATCTTCGCAATTTGTTACCATTCTTTTTTCGATACCCCCTCCGCTTTTCCCGCCCCGAATTTTAGGTACGCCATGAAACTCACACGTCTGCGCGCTGATGCCCTGGCCGGACTCACGACGTCGTTTGCCCTGCTGCCCGAGTGCATCGCTTTCGCGCTGGTAGCCCACCTCAATCCGTTGATGGGGCTGTATGGCGCGTTCATCATTTGCACCCTTACCGCGCTCTTTGGCGGCCGGCCGGGCATGGTCTCCGGTGCTGCCGGCTCCATGGCCGTGGTGATTGTCGCGCTGGTGGTGCAACACGGCGTGCAATACCTGCTGGCCACTGTGCTGCTGGGCGGTCTGATCATGCTGGCGTTCGGGCTGCTCAGGCTCGGCAAGCTGGTGCGCATGGTGCCGCACCCGGTGATGCTGGGCTTCGTCAACGGCCTGGCGATCATCATTGCCATGGCCCAGCTGGATCATTTCAAGGATGGCGCAACCTGGCTGAGCGGCGCGCCGTTGTACCTGATGATCGGGCTGGTGGCGCTGACCATGGCCATCGTTTATTTGCTGCCCCGGGTGACCCGGGCCGCGCCGCCGGCCCTGGTGGCAATCCTCGGGGTCGGGCTGGCGGTTTATCTGCTGGGTTTGCCGACCCGCACCCTGGGTGACATGGCGCATATTGCTGGCGGCTTGCCGACGTTCAGCCTGCCCGATATCCCGTGGAACCTGGAAAGCCTGGGCATCATTGCGCCCTACGCCATCGTCATGGCGCTGGTGGGCCTGCTGGAAACCCTGCTGACCCTGAACCTGACCGATGAAATCACCGAAAGCCGTGGTTATCCGGACCGCGAGTGCGTGGCGCTGGGCGCCGCGAACATGGTATCGGGCGTGTTTGGCGGCATGGGTGGCTGCGCCATGATCGGCCAGACCGTGGTCAACCTCAGTTCTGGCGGACGCGGTCGCCTGTCCGGGGTAACGGCCGGGATCATGATCTTGCTGTTCGTATTGTTTCTGTCGCCGTTTATCGAGCGCATTCCATTGGCGGCGCTGGTGGGCGTGATGTTTGTGGTCGCGCAACAAACCTTTGCCTGGGCCTCATTGCGGGTGCTGAACAAGGTGCCGTTGAACGATGTTCTGGTGATTGTCGCGGTAACGGTGATCACCGTGTTCACCGATCTGGCCGTTGCGGTGTTGTGCGGGGTCATCATCGCGGCCCTCAATTTTGCCTGGCAGCAGGCGCGCCAGCTGTACGCCGACACCTATCTGGAAACTGATGGCAGCAAGCTTTACCGGGTCCACGGCACCTTGTTTTTTGCCTCGACGGCGGCCTTTCTCAAACAGTTCGATCCTGCTGGCGACCCGGCCAGAGTGACCCTGGATTGCAGCCATCTGAGCTTTGTCGACTACTCGGCCATTGCCGCGCTGGACACCCTGCGCGAGCGTTACACAAAAGCGGGCAAACACCTGCGGGTCCTGCATTTGTCCGAGCGCAGCAAAAAACTGCTCAAGCGCGCCCGCGTCCACCACGAGTAACCCCCCGCCTTTTTGTAGGAGCGAGCTTGCTCGCGAGCTTTTCAGACAGCTCGCGAGCAAACTCGCTCCTACAGCCCCAGCCCCGATCGATGAAAATACACCCCCGTGATTTTCATTTCGGCCTGTCGTCCATGCCTGATCGCGACAACACATATCGCTGCGCGAAAATTACTTTCATAAAGATTGTTAATTCACCCCGGTAATGCTTTTTAAGTTTCAGAAGAACTCAAAAAATATTGCCGGGGGAACATCGCATGACGCCATCTTCGGGCTATGGGCTGCTGTTGTATGCGGCCATTGCCATCATTGCGCTGATCGTTTTGATTGCGCGCTACAAGATCAATCCGTTTATCGTCATTACCCTGGTGGCCATCGGTCTGGGCCTGATGGCAGGCATGCCTGCGGGCAGTGTGATCGGGGCGTACGAGGGCGGTGTCGGTAAAACCCTGGGGCATATTGCGCTGGTGGTGGCATTGGGCACCATGCTTGGCAAGATGATGGCCGAGTCGGGGGGCGCGGAGCAGGTAGCACGGACGATGATCGATCGCTTCGGTGAGCGCAACGCGCATTGGGCCATGGTCTGTATCGCCTTCCTGGTTGGCTTGCCGCTGTTTTTCGAGGTCGGTTTTGTACTGCTGGTGCCGATCGCCTTTACCGTTGCCCGGCGGGTCGGGGTGTCGGTACTGATGGTGGGCTTGCCGATGGTGGCCGGGTTGTCGGTGGTGCATGCACTGGTGCCACCGCACCCGGCAGCGATGCTGGCAGTACAGGCCTACCAGGCGTCGGTCGGGCAAACCCTGATGTACGCGATTCTGATCGGCATCCCCACTGCGATCATCGCCGGTCCGGTTTTTGCCAAATTCATCGTGCCGCGTATTCAGTTGCCCGATATCAACCCGCTGGAACAGCAGTTCATCAACCGTGAACCGCGGGCCCGGTTACCCAGTTGCAGCATCACTCTGGCGACGATTCTGTTGCCGGTCGTGCTGATGCTGATCGGCGGCTGGGCCGACCTGATCTCTACCCCCGGCAGCGGGTTTAATCAGTTTCTGCAATTTATCGGCAACTCGGTAATGGCTTTGCTGATTGCGACGGTTGTCAGCTTCTGGACCCTGGGGCTGGCCCAGGGCTTCAACCGTGAATCTATCCTCAAATTCACCAACGAATGTCTCGCGCCTACGGCCAGCATCACACTGCTGGTGGGGGCCGGGGGCGGCCTGAACCGGATTCTGATCGACTCGGGGGTGACCACCGAAATTGTCGGTCTGGCCCAGGACTTTCAGCTGTCACCGCTGTTCATGGGCTGGGTATTTGCGGCCTTGATGCGCATCGCCACGGGCTCGGCCACCGTCGCCATGACCACGGCTTCGGGGATTGTGGCGCCAGTGGCGCTGGGCCTGGGGTATCCGCACCCGGAATTACTGGTGCTGGCTACGGGCGCGGGCTCGGTGATTTTTTCCCACGTCAACGACGGCGGCTTCTGGCTGGTGAAGGAATACTTCAATATGACCGTCGCCCAAACCTTCAAAACCTGGACCGTGCTGGAAACCTTGATTTCAGTCGTGGCGTTCGGTTTTACCCTGATCCTTTCAGAGCTGATTTAAATGGACATCCTGTATCAAATCCGGGTTCGCCAGGACACCTTCAGCGCTGCCGAGGCCCGCATTGCCCGGTTGATACTCAGTGATACCGGTTTTGCCGCCAGTGCCAGCCTCGATGAGCTGGCGCTGCGGGCCGAGGTCAGCAGCGCCACGCTGTCGCGCTTTGCGCGCAGTGTCGGCTGCCGTGATTTGCGTGACTTGCGCCTGCAACTGGCCCAGGCCAGCGGGGTGGGCAGTCGTTTTCTCGATACCGGCAGCATGCCTGAGCAGTCGGCTTTTTTCCGTCAGATTGTGAGTGATATTGAATCGACGCTGCACGAGCATCTGGCCGGCTTCAATGGCGTGCATTTCGCCGATGCGGTCAAGCTGCTGGGCGAAGCGAAGATGATTCATGCGTTCGGGATGGGCGGCTGTTCCAGTGTCTACAGCGATGAATTGCAGGTGCGTCTGGTGCGCCTGGGGTACCCGGTCGCGGCCTGTCGCGACGTCGTGATGATGCGGGTCACGGCGGCGACCCTGGGACCGGAGCATGCCGTTATTGTGTGCTCGCTGACCGGCCTGACCCCCGAGCTGATCGAGGTGGTAAAGCTGGCGCATAACTATGGCGCCAAAGTGATTGCCATCACCCGGCCCGCTACGCCGCTGGCGCAACTGGCCGATGTGGTACTGGCGCTGCAAGGGGTGGAAACCAGCTTTATCTACAAACCAACGGCGGCCCGCTACGGGATGCTGCTGGCCATTGACGTGCTTGCCACCGAGCTGGCGCTGTCGATGCCGGAAGCCAACCAGGAGCGCTTGCGCCGGATCAAACTGGCACTGGATGACTATCGCGGCGGTGATGATTGCCTGCCATTGGGGGATTGAAATGAACTACGACACAGTGATCCGCAATGCCCGGGTTATAGATGGCAGCAACGCGCCGGCCTATAGCGCTGACGTGGCGGTACGCGCAGGGCGTATCGAGCGTATTGGCAACCTCGGTGATGTGCGCGGCACCTGGGAAATAGACGCGGTGGGCCGGGTGCTGGCGCCGGGTTTTATTGATGTGCACACCCACGACGACACGGTGGTGATCCGCCAGCCGCAGATGCTGCCCAAACTCAGTCAGGGCGTGACCACAGTGATTGTCGGCAACTGCGGGATCAGCGCGTCGCCGGTGACCTTGCGCGATGAGCCACCGGACCCGATGAACCTGCTGGGCAACAAGGCCGCGTTTGCCTACCCGCGTTTCAGCGACTACCGCGCCGCCGTTGCGGCGGCCGGTCCCGCGTTGAACGTTGGTGCGCTGATCGGTCATACGGCGTTGCGCAGCAATCACATGGACGATCTGCAGCGCACCGCCACCCCCGGCGAAATTCGCGGCATGTGTCAGCAGCTGCGGGAAAGCCTGGAAGCGGGGGCGCTGGGGTTATCCACAGGGCTGGCGTATGCCAGTGCGTTTAATGCCGAGACCGACGAGGTGCTGCAACTGGCCGCAGAACTGACCGCGTTCGGCGCGCTCTACACCACGCATTTGCGCAGCGAATTCGAGCCGGTGCTGGAGGCCATGGATGAAGCGTTTTTGATCGGTCGCCAGGCCCGGGTGCCGGTGATTATTTCCCATCTCAAATGTGCCGGGGCGGGTAACTGGGGGCGCAGTCCGCACTTGCTGGCAGCTCTGGAGCAGGCAGCCAAAACCCATCCTGTGGGGTGCGACTGTTATCCCTACGCCGCCAGTTCTTCGACTCTGGACCTCAAGCAAGTGACTGACGCGTTCCGGATCACCATTACCTGGTCGACTCCGCATCCTGAAATGGGCGGGCGTGACTTGCAGGACATTGCAGGGCTTTGGGGCGTATCGCTGATGGATGCAGCGCAGCGCCTGCAACCGGCGGGCGCGGTGTATTACGGGATGGACGAAAGCGACGTTCGCAGGATTCTGGCGCACCCGCTGTCAATGATCGGCTCCGACGGCCTGCCTGACGATCCGTTTCCGCATCCACGCTTGTGGGGGGCTTTTCCACGGGTGTTGGGGCATTTTAGTCGTGACCTGGGGTTGTTCCCGCTGCACACGGCGGTGCACAAAATGAGCGGGTTGTCGGCGGCTCGTTTTGGTCTTGAGGGGCGGGGAGAAATACGCGAAGGCAACTGGGCGGATCTGGTGCTGTTCGATGCCGCGAAAGTACGTGATGTCGCCGACTTCAACTCCCCGCAACAAGCGGCACAAGGGATTGACGGGGTGTGGGTCAACGGGGTGCTGAGTTATGAAAACGGTGTGGCCAACGGTAACCGCGCCGGTGTGTTTCTGCCCCGATAGAGAGGAGGCTCAATGGTCCCGGAGCAGGAGCGAGCAGGCTCGCTCCTGCAGTGAGGGTCAGACTTTAAAGTGGCTCACCATCTCTTGTAGCTGATTGCCCAGACGCGCCAGTTCAACGCTGGACTTGGCCGTCTCGTCGCTGGCGGCTGCGGTTTGCTCGGAAACGTCGCGCACATTGACGATGCTGCGGCTGATCTCTTCAGCCACTGCACTTTGCTGTTCGGCGGCGGCGGCAATCTGCTGGTTCATTGACTGAATGTTCGACACGGTACGGGTAATGCCCTGCAGCGAGGTGCCCGCCTGGCGGGTCAGGGTCACGCTGCTGTCAGTCAGGGAGCGACTGTTGTTCATCACGTTGGCCACGTGCTGGGTACCGCTTTGCAAGGCTGCAACCAGGGTCTGGATCTCTTCGGTGGATTTTTGCGTACGCTGGGCCAGGCCACGCACTTCGTCGGCCACCACGGCAAAACCGCGTCCGGCGTCACCGGCACGGGCGGCTTCGATGGCGGCGTTAAGGGCCAGCAAATTGGTTTGCTCGGCGACGGCCTTGATCACATCCATGACGCTGCCGATCTTGTCGCTTTCCTGTTGCAACACGGCCATGGCTTCGGTCGAGCGACCGACTTCAACTGCCAGACGCTCGATCTGGTCAATGGCTTCATTGACCACCTTGTCGCCCTCACGGGCTTCGCCGTCGGCGGCTGCGGCGGCTTGCGAAGCCTGCTCGGCATTGCGCGCAACTTCCTGCACGGTCGCCGTCATTTCATGCATGGCAGTGGCCACCTGATCGGTCTCGATCTTCTGGCTGTTGACCCCGGCACTGGTTTGCTCGGTGACCGCTGACAGCTCTTCGGCGGCGCTGGCGATTTGCGTAACCCCGTCGCGAATACCGCCGATCAGGTCGCGCAGGGTGGTGCCCATGCGCGCAATACCTTGCTGCAACACACCCAGTTCATCGCGACGGGTCACCTGCAGGTTGTGGCTCAGGTCGCCACTGGCAATGCGCTCGACCACATCCAGGGTTTCACGCAACGGGCGGGTAATCTGGCGGGTGATGATCACCGCAGCAGCGATGCCGAACAGCAGCACCAGCAGGGTGGTGATCGCTTGCATGCTGTTGGCGGTGGCACTTTCGATGTCGCGGCGCTGCAACTGGAGTTTGTACAGCTCATCGCTGCGGCTCAGAACGCTGGCGCCGTACTCGGTCATCTTCTTGCGCACGTCGATGATGGTGTTGTCGGTGCTGCTGTACACCTGCAGCGCCTGTTGGTACTGCTCCATGGTCTGGGTCAGGGTACGCAGGGTCTCTGCGGGGCTCGTCGCGAAATAAGGGTTGAGCTTTTCAAGACTGTCGACGGTCTTTTCCAGTTGCTGGCTGGCGGCCTTTTCGGTCGCCGGCGTTGGCGCAGCAATATAGGCACGGACCTGATAACGCGAGAGCAGGAATTGTTCGCGGACTTCAGACACAGTCTGGTACATCGCGAAACGGGACTCTTCAGCGGCAGGCAGTTGCAGGGTGCTGGTCAGCAGCGTGGCGATGGCGTCCTGGGCCAGTTTGGCATTGCGGTCCATGGCGGCCCGCGCTTCGGCAGACTCGACATAAGCCTTGCGCATGGTCACCAGTGCGCGCTCGTAGTCGCCGATGATGGCTTGCTGCTCCTTGAGCAGTACGAGGTTTTCCTGGCTCTTGAAGGTGTCGATCAGCTTTTTCTGCTGTTCCTGAAAGGCGTCAATACTGCCTTGCACTGCTTGCGCGGCCGTCTCGTCGCCGTCAGTCAGCATGTACTGCAAGCGTGTCACCCGCAGGTTGGTAAACGCGGTATTGAGCCGGGTGATATCGCTCATCCAGTTACTGCGATCAACCATTTTGTCCAGGCTGAGCCAGTCAAAGATCGCCATTACGCAAGTGAGGACCAGTACCAGGCCAAAGCCAAGGGTCAGTTTCAGGTTGACGCTGATGTTGCTCAGCCAGCTGTTCATAAAGTTCTCCAGGAACGGTGCACGCAGGATCGAATTTCGCTGGAGGGTTTTAGTTATTGGCCCAGCAGAATGCTTGTGTTGGGGTGTATCGGCGGCAGTTCTCAGAGCTGAAATGTTTTCTTGATAACAATGAATATTCGGCGAAAAGCCCTTGCAAGCATGTGGGCAAGGGCGGCTTTACGTTTTTTTTCACATTCGTTTCACCTGTCCCTGACGTGGGGGTTTTTAGAATCTGGTTCAGCTAACCGATATCCGTCGTGTGCAATCTTTGCTCTTACAAAAAGAGGCGCGCATCGACCCATTGTCATATTCGCGTTTTAGGGTAACGGCCAGTGTCGTCCCTTGACTGCCATAGAGGGTATTTCTTCCGTGATTTTGAGTCTTCGTCTGGCTGGAGCCACACGTGCCATGCTGCGCGGTGTGCTGGCGCGTTACAGAAATGCATTGGTGATAGTCGCCGCAAGCCTGCTCACCGGTGCGGTCACGTGGAACCTTCTGGCGCCAGTGCCGGCGCCCAATCTGGCGCAGTCAAAACATGCCGGACAGGTACTGACCCTGACCCAGAGCTGGGCCAGAGGTGATGTGATTGCACTGGTGCGCCATGGCGAGCGCTGCGATCGCTCGTCGACCCCATGCCTGGGCCTGCCTGACGGGATCACGGTGCATGGCGAAGAGGTGGTTCAGGGGCTGGGCGCCAATTTCAGGCAGTTGGGGCTGAAGAACGTCGATATTTACAGCAGTGAGTTGACCCGGGCGCGGCAAACCGCCGATGCCATGTTCATTCGCCCGGTGCCGGCGCAGGACTGGTTATTCAACTGCCGCGGCACGATGTTGCGTGATGCCCTCAAGCACAAGGTGCCGGGGCGCAACCTGGTGCTGGTGACCCACAGCGAATGCATGGACGCGCTGGAAGCGGACATGCATGTGCCAACGGATACAACGTTCGGCTACGGGGCTTCATTGTTCATCCAGGACGATGGCACCCATGACCCGCAGATGCTGGGGTATGTCGAGACCAACGACTGGTCGGCCATCCTGCCGGAGGCAGCACCAGAGCATCACGTGTTCGAAGCCTCGCAATTCTGAGCCAATTCCACTGCAGGTGCCGGCTTGTCTGCAGTGCAGACAAGCCGGTGCTAGCGCGGGCAAGCCATGCTTGCACAGGGTTTGCCCTGACTGACAACCTCTCCAGGCCTGTGTGCAGCTCACGCCCGATTAAGCAGGCGGTTCCAGTTTTGCTCTTCGGGCAACGGCAGGTCGCTGAGTTCACGGGCCACAACATTTTCGATATCGCCGGCGCTCAGGACTTTTTCGTCCAGCCATGGCCACGTCGCATCCGCATCGCGAAAATTCAGCTGATCGTTTAATTGATGGCAGGCAAGTGCGAGTAAATGCATCAGCACCCACTGGCTGGTGATGTATTGCTTCTGCCCGGCCGGGATACGACTGAGCAGGGCCGCCACGTCGGCCAGTTGCGGGCTTGGCGAGGTCGCGGTGTGCAGGTTCCATAAAATCACCCCGTTGTTTGAAGCATCCTTTTGCGCCAGCGCCGGGTCGCTGCTGACGTCAATGCTGAGTTTTACGTCTTGCTGTTCAAGCTGATCAATCAAATAGTTGGCAAGATCGGACTTGCGCAGAAACGCGGTGGCCGTATTGAACGCCAGATGAGCGTCATAGTCGCTCAGGGTCTTGCTGGTGATGTTGATGGTCATGACAGGCTCCTTGGCTGGGAATCGTCCAGCACAGGGAGCGTAGTCAATGCAGGGTAATCGGCCACGCTAACCGGCTTTGTATTGCCCGGGATCAAGTCCGGGGCCCGGGCGTTGCCAGGCTGATGAAGTAATAGTGGTGACGTCCGACGCTGACCTTGTCCACTATGTTCAAGGCTAACCCGGGTATAACCGGTTGTTCGACGATGGCGACGTTATCGGGCGAGGCGCGGAGAAAGGCCTGCAGTTCGGCTGTGGAGTCCAGCGTCTGCTGCAGTTGCTGGCTGTAGAACACCAATGCGCCCAGGCGTTCATCCGGTTGCATCAACGCGATGTGTTTGCCGGCGGCTTGCAGGTTGAGTGCATGGGCCGCTACCGGTTGGAATGACTCCTCCTTGTCGGCCCGTGGCGCCCACAGCGCCGCCAGCAGGTAGCTGGCCACGATGCAGGCTAATACCGCTCCCGCCAGGGCACGATGATGCTCGCTCAGGAATCTGGCCAGGGTCGAGGTCCGGCTTTTCTTGTACAGCCAGTCCAGCACCACCCGGGCATATTCGGCGGCAATGACAGCAGCGGCCGGGGTCAGTGACATGAGGTACACCGCACGTTTGCTTGAGGCCAGGTTCAGCAGCAGAAACTGCGCCAGTAGCCAGACACAGAAGAACAGCAGATACGGGTTGCTTCGAAGTTGCCGGCGAAAGTGCCAGAGCCCCAGATAGGTCAGCAGGTTCCACGGCAGGAAGGCTTCGGGCAGCTTCCTCAGGTAGTAGTAAAACGGTTCGTAATGCCCGGCATCAACAAAGGAGCCGCTGAAACGTCCGACGCTGTTGGTCCACAGCACTTCGCCCACAGCCTGGAGCCCGCCGCGCTGATACAGCACCCACAACCAGATCATCAGCGGAATCAGTCCCAGCAGGGTCAACAGTGCCGGTCGTAGCCAGTCTCGCAGGACAAAGCGCTTCTCCATCAGGCTTTCGCACAGCAGAAATACAAAGATCACCACCCCTGGCAGCGCCAGCCCCAATACCCCTTTGCTCAGGGTTGCAATGGCGATCCCGGCAGCAAACAGCAGCCAGCTGCCCCGTGCAAAGCCCGGCTGGCGGCTGGCGTGAAAAAACGCCAGCAGCGCCATGCTCACGCCCAATGTCAGCAGGGCATCTTCCCCCACTTGACGGGTATTGCCCCAAAAGCTGCCCATGGTCGCCAGCATGGCGGCAGCCGTCCAGGCCAGTGCCGTGGGGCGTCCAAGTTTGCGCAGCATGGCGTATAGCAACATGACGCAAAATAATCCGGCGAAGGCTGATGCCAGGCGCACGGCGAACAGTTCACCCCCGAACAGGCGAATGGCGCCCGTATCCAGCCACAGGCTTAGCGGCGGTTTTTCGAGGAAGGGCTGGTTGAGCAGGGACGGCGTCACCCAATCGTTGCTCAGGTGCATCTGCATGGCGATGCCCGCTACCCGGGACTCGGTCGAGCCTTGCAGTTGGTGGTTGCCCAGGGCAAAAAAGAACAGCAGACAACCGAGCAGCAATAACAGCAGAGCAGGGCGGGTCAGGCGCATTTGGCTACCAGGGCAGAGTCGGAAGTAATGGTGCGCTGGAGTATAGGAGGGCAATTCTTAACAAAATGTGAAACCTGAGACCTCCGGGCTGCAAAGGGTGTGCGGGCTGCGGGAGGTACTCATCCGGGCGCCGGCCTGCCAGCTCCGGCAGGCACACCGGTCAATCACTGGGGCATCTGCCGGCCCCATCCGCTAGACTCCCGCGCTCAACGTGTGTCTCCTCCCTCTGCAGCAAAGGATGTTCATGATCTGGTTTCTTGAAGGGCAATCCAGCCAGCGCGATGTGATTGCCGGCGCGCGCGCGGCGCTGCCCGATGCAGTTCGGATTTTCGCCTCGCACCGTCAAAATCGCCCTGAAATAACCGGACTGGCGGATGTCGCCTGGCGCGAGCCGCTGGACAATCAAGAGCGTATTGCCTGGGTCATTGAGCAGGCCCTGAGCCATCAGATCAAGCTGGTGCTGGCCGGGCGTGTGGGGCAGGTCTATGAAGCCCATCGTGGCCAATTCGAGGCCGCAGGCTTGCAACTGGTCACGGGCGCCCTGGACCTGGACACCTTTGAGCGGGTCGACGACAAGTCGGTATTCACCCGTCAGGCGCTGGCCGCAGGGCTTGCCTGCATTCCGGCGGTGACCGTGCACAACCAGGCCGAGCTGCAAGAGGCCTACGCGCGGCTGTCCCGTGAAGGGCAGGTGTGTGTGAAACCGACCCGCGGCATTTATGGTCAGGGCTTCTGGCGCCTGGGGGATGATGTCGATCCGTTTCGCAGCTTTGCCAATGCCGATGCCCATGAGGTGAATGCCGAGGTATTTGCCCGGGCCTACGGCCAGTCCATTGAGCCCAAACCGTTGCTGGTCATGCCGTACATGCCCGGTAGCGAGGTGTCGGTGGACATGGTGTGCGAAGCGGGCAACGCGGTGGCATATGTCGGGCGGCGCAAACAGGGCCTGATGCAGTCATTCGAATGCGACGGTGCCGCCGTCGAGCTGGCACTCAGAGCCGCGCGGCATTTTTGCTGCGACGGCATCGTCAACGTGCAAACCCGTGATGATGCCGAAGGCAATCCGCATCTGCTGGAGATCAATCTGCGCTACTCCGGTGGTATCGGCTATACCCGGGAAGCGGGGGTTAACCTGCCCGGTATTTTCGCCGCCCGTCGCCTGGGAATGCCCGCGCCGGCCAGTGTCTGGCGCGAGAATGTTCAGGTAAAGGCGATCACTGTCGTGGTTCCGGTTTGCGGCGAAGCGCTTTTGGATCGGCAGAATTGATTTTGGCCATCTTTGGTAACCATTTTTAACTTGTCCTAAAACCCGGGCTCCCAGATCGTCCCTCACTTTTTAAGTCTTTCCAGGTAGTAAAACATTGATGAACAGCGGTAACCCCATGACCGGATCCAAGGCTTTGCACGCAAACCTTAAGCGCGGTCGACTGGATGTTGAGGTCAATGCATCGACCTTTGATCCCCAGGCACTTTTCAGTTTTGCCGAGCGCCGCAATCCCAAGCGCGCTTTTTTGTTTGTTTCCCGTGTGCTCGGCCGGCATATCCCGGCTCGTCCGTCGCTGATGGCCGCAAGCTTTAACGCGCTGGCGGCGAAAATCCCTGCCGACCTGCCTGGCCCGGTGCTGGTGATCGGCATGGCAGAAACCGCCGTGGGCCTGGGCGCAGGTGTGCATCGCGCCCTGAGCCGGACCCGTGATGACAGCCTGTACCTGTGCAGCAGTCGCCACCCCACCGGCGGCGAACTGTTCACCCGTTTTGAAGAAGAACACAGCCACGCCAGCTCGCATTTGCTGCACCTGCCGCAAGATGCCAGGACCCGGGAGATGATGCTGACTGCCCGTTCGCTGGTTCTGGTGGACGACGAAGCCTCGACCGGCAATACCTTCATCAACCTGAGCAAGGCGCTTGCCGAAGCCGGGCTGGATTCCATTCAACGGATAGTCACGGCAACCCTGACCGACTGGTCCGGGGACGCGGTGCGCAAGGCCATGGGCGATCACGTCAGCAGCGTGTCGTTGCTCGACGGTCGCTACACCTTCACCGAAGACCCCGCCGCAGAACTGCCCGACATGCCTGAAGTCGGCAGTGTGGCCCGGGGCGACTGGCCCCTGGACCCGAATCGCGACTGGGCCCGTATGGGGGTGCGTGAACACCTCGATACCCTGGCGCCCGGCTTGCAGGTTTTGCCAGGGGAGCGGGTGTTGGTCATTGGTACCAGCGAGTATGTATGGCGCCCGTTCCTGCTGGCCGAGCGCCTGGAGCGAGCCGGTGCCGATGTGCACTTCAGCTCCACCAGCCGTTCGCCGATTGCGCTGGGGCATGCCATCGATCATGCGCTGTCGTTCTGCGACAACTACGGTCTGGGTATTCCCAACTTCTTGTACAACGTTGCTCCCGGCCAGTTCGACCGGGTGCTGATCTGTACTGAAACCCCGGCAGCGGCGGTGGATCCGGCGCTGGTCAGCGCATTGAATGCACAGGTGATCGTTGATGAGCGTTAATCGTCCACTGGTGTTCGTTGATCTGGACGACACCCTGTTTCAGACCGCCCGCAAAATGGGGGATGAGCCACGCTTCCCGGCGACCCTGGATGTGGACGGTCAGCCCAACGGCTTTATGAGCGCGACGCAGAAAAGCTTTGTTGAATGGCTGCTGGCCACTGCCGATGTGGTCCCGGTGACCGCCCGCAGCATCGAGGCCTATCAACGGGTGCAACTGCCTTTTGTGCATGGCGCGGTGTGCGCCCATGGCGGGGTGATCCTCAATCCTGACGGTTCGCTGGACCCGGTCTGGCATGCGCACATGGGTACTGAGCTGGCGCTGGAGCAAACCCGCCTGCATCAGTTGAGTGAGCAAACCCTGGCCATTGGCGCCGAGCTGGGTTTCTCCCTGCGTGGCTGGGTGGTTGAGGAGCAAGGCTTGGCCAATTACGTGGTCACCAAGCACAACAACGAAACTGACGATGCACTGCTCACCGTGCTGGCCGTGGTCAAGGCGCGCGGTTTGCTGGACGGGTTGTACGTGCACGGCAACGGCAACAACCTGGCGTTCCTGCCGGTGGCCCTGCAAAAGCGCGCCGCAGTGCGCGAATGGGTACGTCGCGATCAGGCGATCAACGGTAAACGACCGTTGCTGGGCTTTGGCGACAGTGTCTCGGACATGGGCTTCATGACCGAGTGCGATTGGTGGGGGACGCCCAAGCGTGGTCAGCTGGCCAGTCATGTGCTGGCGAGCGTCAGCCATGAGTAATGCTTTCGAAGGCCTGCAAACCGTCGGCAGTGGCAGTTATGCCACCGATGATGTGCACTTTTTGCTGCGCACCATGCAGATTGAAGTCACCGATGTGCAGGAAAAAGAGCGCCTGATCCAGACCCGTCAGCGTCACTACTCGGAGATGATCAGCCAGGAACATCCGCCGTCCGACACCCATAAAAGCCTGTACCGCCTGGCGCTGGCGCAGAACGGCGCGCGCATGGCCGCAGATGTACAGGCGCTGGCCCGGGCCCTGGACCAGCGTTACAACGGCCCGACCATTGCGCTGGTGTCGTTCGTGCGTGCCGGGTTGCCGCTGGGTGTGTTGTTGCGTCGTGCGCTGGTCGAATCGGGCCGTGACGCCCGGCATTACGGGATCAGCATTATTCGTGATCGTGGAATCGACAACGTAGCACTCGAAGCTATCATCAAGACCCACGGCGCCGAGAACATCGTGTTTGTGGATGGCTGGACCGGCAAAGGTGCAATCAGCGGGCAGATCCGCGACAGCCTGGCCGGCGATTCGCGTTTCCCGGCCGACCCGCGCCTGGTGGTGCTGGCCGACCCCTGCGGAAGGGCCTGGCTGGCGGCTTCGGCAGAAGACTGGCTGATTCCTTCGGGCATCCTGGGGGCGACAGTGTCGGGCCTTGTTTCCCGTTCGATCTGGCCGCAAGACCCCGGCCTGCATGGTTGCGTGGTGTATTCGCATCTGGCCGGGCACGACGTGACACAAGACTTTATCCGCAGTATCGAAGCCGAGCGCGCGCAATTGGCGCCCCAGGCAGCCGCCCAACCCTGGACTGCGGAGCAGGCGCAAATATTGCAACGCTCAGCCGTGGCTGCGGTCGAACGTATCTCGACACGGTTTGCAGTGAGCAACCCGAACCGCGTCAAACCGGGCATCGCCGAGGCCACGCGCGCAGTCATGCGCCGGGTGCCGGACCACGTGCTGGTGCGCAACCGCGACGATCAGGATGTTCAATTGCTGCTGCACCTTACCCGGCAGGCGAATATCGAGGTCGAAGAAGTCGGTGAAGAGTTGGGGCCGTATCGCGCCGTGACTGTAATCAGGAGTGTTCGCTGATGATCAAGCATTCCGCCTTTGCCTTGGGCGCCACTCTTTATATGCCGGCCACCCGTCCCGACATTATGGACGTGGTCATGGGCGAGAAAATCCAGGGCCTGCGTTCGCTGGTGGTGTGCCTTGAAGACGCAGTGGCCGAGACGGACGTGCAGCAGGGGCTGAGCAACCTGAAAAATCTGTTGCTGGGCATCGAGGCGCGCGGCGGTCGACCGTCCGGCGGGCCGATCCTTTTTGTTCGGCCCCGGGATGCGGCAATGGCAGCGGTGCTTAATGAGTGGTCGTTGATGCGTCACGTCGACGGTTTTGTGGTGCCCAAACTGCGTCTGGGCAATATCCGCGAGTGGCAGCAGGCGGTGACCCGCAACGAATTGATGCTGATGCCGACCCTGGAAACTCCCGAGGTGTATGACCCGGGGGCCATGGTTGAATTGCGCAGTGCGATGCTCGAGCAGCTGCCGGGGCGGATTATCGCCTTGCGCATCGGTGGCAACGATTTGATGGGTTGCCTGGGCTTGCGTCGCAGCCCGGCGATGACCCTGTACAGCACGCCCATGAGCTATGTTATTCCGATGCTGTGCGGCGTGATGGGCTCTGCCGGTTTCGCCCTTACGGCCCCGGTGTTTGAACAGCTCAATAGCCCGCAGTTGCTGGAGCAGGAACTGGCGCTGGACATGGCCCACGGGCTGGTGGGTAAAACCGCTATCCATCCGTCGCAAATTGCAGTTATCCACAGGGCGTTGCAAGTCAGCCTTGAAGATCTCAACAGCGCACGCCACATACTGAGTGAGGCGGCGCCTGCGGTGTTCAAGTTCAACGACGCCATGTGCGAGCCTGCGACCCATTACAAATGGGCGCAAACAATTATTGAGCGAGCGCACTGGCAGGGGGTTCGCCCTGAAACCGGCGGCTCGTCGGACACTTTTGGAGGCAGCCTGCGATTGGCTGAATTAGTGGGTTGAACGACGTTTTGAATACACCAGTTAAAGGCAAGCAGGTTCTGTCAGCGTTTGATTTCGATGGCACGCTGACCTATCACGATACCTTTGTGCCGTTTTTGCGCTTTGCTTTTGGCAACCGGCTGTTCGCCATGCGCTTGATGCGGATGATTCCATCAACAGTTTGTTACCTGCTGGGTCAGATATCGCGTAATGATTTGAAGGAAAAGCTGATCACGGTCTATCTGACAGGTGCCAAAGAAGCCTGGGTCAAGGAACGTGCAGAAGCATTTTGTGACGTTTCGTGGCAGCGCCTAATGCGCCCTTTGGGCTTAACATCTGTCGCCAACCAGCTGGAGCAGGGCGCCACGGTCACCATTTGCTCGGCGTCCCCCGAACTGGTGCTCACGCCTTTCGCCAAAAAGCTTGGTATCGGCCTGATCGGTACCCGGCTGGCATCAGTCGACGGCGTACTGACGGGAGAGATCGACGGTACCAACTGTCGCTGTGAACAAAAAGTCATCCGGTTAGAGGCCAAGTATGGGCCTCTGGACCGCTACACATTGCGCGCCTGGGGTGACACCCGGGGTGATGAACAAATGCTCGGAGCCGCCGAGGAGCCACATTGGCGCGAATTTCACGCGCTGTGGCGCCGCAAGCGGCCACTTGATGTGTGCTTGCGCGAAGAGTTGTAAGCAAGGCGTAAGCAAAGCACGTCAATAATCAGCACCAACCTATCGTGCTTCAGTGCAGACAAGGAGACGCTTCATGGCCATTTCGCTATCCAAGAACCAAACCATTTCTCTCGAGAAAGAAGCCGGAACCGGTCTTAAGAAAATTCGCATGGGCCTGGGATGGGACCCGGTCAAGCCGAGCGGTTTTTTTGCCAAATTGCTCAACAGTGATACCGCCATCGATCTGGATGCTTCATGCATCCTGCTCGACAGTGCCGGCCAACCCCAGGATCTGGTGTGGTTCCGCCAGCTCAAATCCACTGACGGTTCCATCGTTCACTCCGGCGACAACCGTACGGGTGAAGGCGATGGAGACGATGAGTCGATACAGGTCAATCTTGAGCAACTGCCCGCCAGCGTGAAACACCTGGTGTTTACCGTTAACTCGTTCACCGGGCAAAACTTTGAAGCGGTAGAGAATGCCTACTGCCGTATCGTCGATGAACTGAGCGGTAAAGAACTGGCGCGCTTCAACCTCTCCGACAAGGGCCGCCACACCGGTGTAGTCATGGCCTACCTGAGCCGTACTGCGGCGGGTTGGGACCTGACCGCAGTGGGTACCGTTGCCAATGGCCGTACGGCACAGGACCTGAGCAGCGAGGCCGCCAAGGCGGTGCGCCCATGAGTACTCTGACTCCCGGCGCCAACACTGCGGTGACCACCGGCACCCTCAGTGTCACCATCAGCTACAGCCCTGTGCCGGGGGCTGATCTGGACGTGTCGGCCTTCCTGCTCAATGAGTCGGGCAAGGTTCGCGGTGACAACGACATGTGTTTCTTCGGCCAGCAAAGCGTCAACAATGGCGCGGTAAAGCTGGCGGAATCTGCGCCCGGTCGCAGCGTGTTCAGCCTCAATCTGGACGCCATAGACGCGGCTATCGATAAAGTCGCACTGACCGCGACCATTTATGAGAACAAGGCCAGATTCGACGCGTTCCCGCAGCTCAATGTGTCTGTGAGCGGCGGTATTGAAGCGCCGATTCCGACCGTGGGCATGCAGGAAACCGCATTGATCCTCGGCGAGTTTTACCGCCGCCAGGGCGCGTGGAAGTTCCGTTGCGTGGCCCAGGGTTTTGCCGGTGGTCTGGCGCCTTTGGCCCAGCACTTCGGGGTTGATATTGCGGCACCTGCACCGACCCCGGCAGCACCGCCAGCAGCGCCTGCGCCAGTTGTTGCTCCGGCGGCTGCACCAGCCCCGGCATCGAAGGTCAACCTGTCGAAAATCACCCTCGACAAGCAGCGTCCCTCGATCAGCCTGGACAAAAAGGACGGTGATTTTGGCGAGATCAAAATCAACCTCAACTGGAACCGCGCCACGCCGAGCGGCGGCGGTGGTTTCTTTGCCTCGCTGCGCGGCAAGTCGGGCGGTATCGACCTTGATGTCGGCTGCCTGTACGAAATGGAAAACGGCCGCAAGGGTGCCGTTCAGGCCCTGGGCAACGCGTTTGGCGATTTCCGTGACGAGCCGTTCATTCAATTGATGGGTGACGACCGCACCGGCTCCGTGAGCGACGGCGAGTGGCTGCGCATCAACGGCAAGGAGTGGCGCAAGATGCGTCGCGTACTGGTGTACGCATTCATCTACGAAGGCGCCCCGAACTGGCAGGCCACCGATGGCGTGATTACCTTGTATATTCCGGGCGAGCCCCCAATTGAAGTGCGTCTGAGTGAAGAGGGCGGCACCAAAGGCATGTGCGCCATTGCCCTGCTCGAAAATGTCGGTGGCAGCGTCAAGGTCAACCGCAGGGTCGAGTTCTTCAAAGGGCACTCGGACATGGACAAAGCATTTGGCTGGGGCATGCGCTGGGCTGCCGGCTCTAAATGAGCGTTATGTAATTGGCCGCCAGCCGAGGCTGGCGGCATTCACTCAATTTCTGACAAGGTGACCCCAATGCTTGAATGGCTGAAAACCAACGCAACCGCCGCCCGTGACAAGCTTTCGGCGGAAGTCAGCAAATTTAAAAACCGTGAGTTCATGGAAGCCGTGGTTTCCGGATGCGCACTGGTGGCGGCAGCTGATGGCAACATCAGCAGCGACGAAAAGCAGAAGATGGTCGGGTTCATCCAGAACTCAAACGAATTGAAGGCCTTTGACGTTAAAGACGTGATCAAGTCCTTCAACGAGGTCTGCGACAAGTTTGAATTCGATCAGCAGATCGGTCGCGCAGAAGCCCTGAAGTCGATCGGTCAGTTACGAAAAAAAGAAGATGCTGCCCGTCTGCTGGTGCGTGTTTGCTGCGCAATCGGTAGCGCCGACGGCAACTTCGATGAAAGTGAGCGGGCTGCTTGCCGCACTATCTGCAATGAGCTGGGGTTGAACCCTGGCGATTTTGATCTCTGAGGACATCATGGAAAACACGGCAATTGGCTTTCCGCCAACTACCATCGCTGTATTTGTGGCGCTAGCGGTCATTGCTCTGGCAGTCGACCTGTTTACCCACAAAAGCGATAAACCGGTCACGCTGACCAACGCCGCCGTCTGGTCGGTGTTCTGGGTGCTGATCTCGCTCGCGTTCGCGGGCTACCTGTACTACGCCCACGGTCCGAGCGTGGCCAGTCTGTTCGTTACCGGTTATGCGCTGGAAAAAGTGCTCAGCGTCGACAACCTGTTCGTGTTCATGGCCATCTTTGCCTGGTTCAAGGTGCCTGACGCGCTGCGTCACCGCGTTCTGTACTGGGGCATCATCGGTGCCATCGTCTTCCGCCTGATCTTTGTGGCAATCGGTACCGGCCTGCTGGCGTTCGGTCCCTGGGTCGAAGTGCTGTTCGCGGTGGTTGTGGCCTGGACCGCAATCATGATGCTGCGCAGCAAGGAAGAGGATGAGGAGGAGGATTACTCCAAGCACATGGCCTACCGCTTTGCGCAAAAACTGTTCCCGGTCTGGCCGAAGCTGCACGGACATAATTTCTTTGTTTCGCGCAAAGAGCTTGAAAAAGAGATCACGAAGCCGCAGAACAAGGGAATGACCCTGGCTGCCAAAGGCACCTTGTTCGCGACACCGCTGTTTCTGTGTGTGGTAGTGGTCGAGGTTTCGGACATTTTGTTCGCCTTCGACTCCGTACCTGCAGTGATCGCAGTGAGCCGTGAACCGTTGATCGTGTACTCGGCCATGATGTTCGCCATTCTTGGCCTGCGGACCATGTACTTTGTCCTCGAAGCGCTGAAGCGCTACCTGGTTCACCTGGAGAAATCGGTTATCGCGCTGTTGTTCTTTATCGCCGGCAAGCTGGCCTTGAACGCAACCGATCACCTGTTTGGCCATGGTTATGAAATTGATCCAAACACCAGCCTGATCGTGGTGTTGGTGGTACTGGCCATCGGTGTTGTGGCCAGCATCATGTTTCCCGGTAAAGAAGAGCAGTCCGACGTTAAAAACGATACGAACGCTTGATCGCACATTACTAAGGAGAATTACACATGGCACTTTCCCTTTCCAAAGGCGGCAACCTGTCCCTGTCCAAAGAAGCTCCGGGGATGACTAAAGTCCTCGTGGGCCTGGGCTGGGACGCTCGTTCCACCGATGGTCAAGACTTCGACCTGGATGCGAGCGCTTTCTTGCTCAAGGCTGACGGCAAAGTACGCGCTGACTCCGATTTCATTTTTTACAACCAGCTCAAAAGCACCGACGGCTCGGTTGAGCACACCGGCGATAACCGTACCGGTGAAGGCGACGGCGACGACGAGGCGATCAAGATCGACCTGTCCAAAGTCCCTGCCGAGATCGACAAGATCGCGATCACTGTGACCATCCACGAAGCTGACGCCCGCAAGCAGAACTTCGGTCAGGTGCGCAATGCCTTCATCCGTCTGGTCAACCAGGACAACAACAACGAAGTTGTTCGCTATGACCTCGCGGAAGATGCCAGCACCGAAACCGCAATGATCTTTGCCGAGCTGTATCGCAATGGCGCCGAATGGAAATTCCGCGCTGTAGGCCAGGGCTTCAACGGTGGCCTCAAGCCATTGGCTGAAAGCTTCGGTCTGAAGTTTTAATCGACCCATCCATCTTTCTATATAAGGGTTCACGAACATGGCAGTAAGTCTGAGCAAGGGCGGCAACGTCTCCCTGACCAAAGAAGCACCTGGCCTGACAGAAGTAATTGTTGGCCTGGGTTGGGATCCACGTGTCACCGACGGTACCGAGTTCGACCTGGACGCCTCGGTATTTATTGTTGGCGAGAGCGGCAAAGTGCTGAACGACGGCAGCTTTGTGTTCTACAACAATAAAACCTCACCGGACGGCAACGTCGTGCACCAGGGCGACAACCGCTCGGGCGCTGGTGAAGGCGACGATGAGCAAATCAACGTCAACCTGGCTGGTCTGGCACAAGAAGCCAAGAAACTGGCTTTCGCCGTGACCATCCACGACGCTGATGGCCGTAAGCAGAACTTCGGCCAGGTGTCGAACGCTTACATCCGCGTACTGAACAAAGCGGATAACAAAGAGCTGGCACGTTTTGACCTGAGCGAAGACGCATCCACCGAGACTGCCATGGTCTTCGGCGAGCTGTATCGCAATGGCGAAGAGTGGAAGTTCAAGGCAATCGGCCAGGGCTTTGCAGGCGGTCTGGCACCGTTGGCATCGAACTTTGGGGTTAACCTGGGCTAAGCCCGGCGTTACACAAAAGGCCCTCCCCGGTAACGGGGAGGGCCTTTTTTATGCCTGCCTGACCCTGCAGGAGCGAGCTGGTTAACAAAGCTCGCTCCTGCCGGTTTTTACAAAATGATGTATCTGAATACAACCTGAACCTCTGTATCGTGTCGGCACTTGTAAGTTTTTCACCTTTTTCGGCGCCTTCAGGTTTTTTCAGTCACTACCGCGCCCTCTTATCGAAGTGGTTCAGCCCCGACATGGATACAGTACGTGCACGTCTCGCCAGTCTGATTGAGTTCGTCAAACAGACCGCGCTCATGCAAAAGCGCCCCGCGTTAACCGTCAGCCAGCACAACACATTCAGTGCCAGCGAAGAAAAGCTGCGCTCACTACCGGGTGTCAGCCTGGATGTTCACGTGGGCGATGAAGATGAAATCTGGCTTCGGCTCGAGCGTTTGCACGAGACCCGGCCACCTGTGCCGCTCAGCCCGTTGCTGGGGCTGTGGATCGAGCTCAAGGGCACGCCGCAAATCGAGCCCGGGCTCAAGCAGCGGGTAGCACGCGAGGCGTTGCGCGCCAGTGGCGTCCTGACAGAACCGGCATCGCTCACCGCCCCCCCCGGCAGTGAAGAGTCCGCCGAGGATGAGTGGGTCAATCTGGAAGACTGCCTGGATGCCGGTGAAATCAAGGCTCAGCTCAAGTCCTACAGCCAGACTGCCTGGCGACTGTGGGCGCAAGAGGAAAAGCAGCGGCGTAAAAGTATCGAGCTCTACGCCGAGCTGTTTTTGCTGGTGCAACAGATGCAGGGCAACCTGGGAGACGCACAGCTGGAACTGGTGTGGGGTATGGGCGTTTCGACGTGGGAGCATCCCGAGATCGGCGTCATCCACTACCCGCTGATCAGTCAACTGGTCGAGATCGATATCAACCCGGACAGCATGGCCCTCGAAGTGCGCCCGCGGGTCGCCGAGCCGCGTCTGGAAGTGGACGCCTATGTGGCCGCGGATATCGCCGGTGTCGGTGCCCTGGACAAGCTGGCCAAGGATTTCTTCAAGAAGGATCAGGCGGGAATCAGCCCGTTCAATCCTTCCAGCTACGACCCGGTGATCCGTTCGGCATCGTCATTGCTCGATGCCCAGGGGCAGTTCCTGCCGGTGACGATTGCCGACGGGGACCGCTCTGTGCCCAAGGCTGCCGAGCACTTGTGCGTCACTGATACCTGGACCCTGTTTGCCCGCGCCCGCGACAGCAATATGTTTATTGAGGACCTGGGCCGCTTTGACGCCGGGATCGAGGACCTGGAGCATTTGCCGCCGGCATTGCAGGCGATTTTGACCGAGCCTTCAAACGTGCTTGAGGATGTGGTTCTGCCGCCGTTTCGCGGCTTGTCCTATGTCAGCGGCACCCAGGGTGCTGACGCTGGCGCGTCAAAAGTGCACGAGCTGTACTTCCCCAAGCCTTACAACGACGAGCAAGTGCAAATCATCCAGTTGCTGGAGGTGCACGACGGGGTTGTGGTGCAAGGGCCGCCCGGCACCGGCAAGACCCACACCATCGCCAACGTCATCAGTCATTACCTGGCCAATGGCAAGCGGGTACTGGTGACGTCCATGAAGGATCCGGCGCTGGCGGTGTTGCAGGAGAAACTCCCCGAAGACATTCGTCCGCTGGCGATCAGCTTGCTGAGCAGCGAAGCGGACGGCATGAAGCAGTTCGAGTTCGCGATCCAGAAGATTTCGGCTGAGGTGCAACGAATTGACCGCGCGCTGTACAAGCGCGAAATCGGCCAGATTGATGATGAAATCAACACGCTCCACGGTCAGATATCCGTCGTTGATCGTGAGATCACCCAGTGGGCCGAGCGTAATCTTTCAGAGCTGGAAATCGACGGTGAACGGCTGAGCCTCACCCACGCCGCGTTACAGGTGGCCGCTGCCCAGGACCAAATAAACAGCTTTGCTGACCGGCTCGGCATTGGCGCAGAACATCGTGCGCTGTTCACCCTGCAAGACATCATCGCCGTGCGCGAGGCGCGGCTTGAGCTCAAGGACGGGCTGTCTTATCTGGGGCACAAGGTGCCGCAACTGGCCGATTTCCCGGATGCGCAGACATTGATTCAGGTCCATCAGGATCTGGCGCAGGAAAGCCAGCTGCAACACAAGGAAAGCATCGGCGAAGTGCCGCGACTGCTGGACAGCAGTGGGCCGACCCTGGAGCAGGCGCAGGCCTTGCTCGAACACATCGGCCACTTGCAGGCCTTGCGCACCACTATCACGGCTGCGCAACAGGGCTGGGTGCCAACCATGCAGGCCTGGTTGATGCGCAACGGCAACAATGATGTGCTGGCGCTTTTCGACAACCTGAAGGTCGAAATCGAGGACACCCTCGCGGGGCGCAAAGCATTTGTGGCACGGCCGGTGAGCCTGCCGTTCGAGCTGCACACGCAGCCCGAGGTACTGGCCGCCATCGATAACCTGGCCCAGGGGCGCCGTCCGTTCGGGTTGTCCGGCCTGATCGGCAAGGGCAGCCAAAGGCAGTTGCTGGACACCATTGTGGTGCTCGGCAGCAAGCCGCAAAGCGATCAGGACTGGGCCCATGTGCAAGGGTTCGTGCACTTTCAGCAGCACAGTCGCACCTTGCTGCTGCGCTGGAATGCGCTGGCCGCCGAAATGCCGCTTCCGCTGTTCGAGGCCGATGCCGAGCAACTGCCGGCGGCTGCCCGGGCGATTGAGCAGTTTGACGATATTGTGCGCGCCGAACGTTGGGAGACCCGTGCTCAGACCGAACTGCGCCAGCTGCTCCCGGAGTGGCCACAGGTGAACAACCTGCGCACTGACGAGGCGGTACTGGGCCAGGGTGAAAGCATTTTGCGTCATCACCTGATGCGCCAGCGGCTGGCAGCCACCTGGGTAATCAAGGAAACCTTTAACAAGGCACTGGCCGGTTGTGGCGGTGCCGTGAGCGAACGCTTGCAAGGGTTCCTGGACCTGAGCCTCGGCCAGCCGGACGTACAGGTGGCTGAGATACAGGTGCAGTGGTCGGAATTGATGGACCAGTTGCGCGGCGTCCTGGCGCTCACGGACGCCCTCGATACGGTGCAGCAGGTGACCACGGTTATTGCCCAAAGCGGTGGCCTGATCTGGGCGGCCCGGTTACGAGAAGAGCCGTGCACCGGGCCGGTGGATGCCTTGCTCCCGGACAACTGCCTGGAGATATGGCGCCTGAGCCGGCTGGCCAGTTACCTGGACAGCATCGACGGGCGCGAAGATCTCAAGCGGCTGTTTAAATTGCGCGCAGAGCTGGAGCTGAGCCTGTCGCGCCTGTATCAGGATGCGGTGGTCAAGCGGACCTGGCTGCGACTGTCAGAAAACGCTACACCGAGTGTCCGGGCCGCGCTGGAGCTGTACCGCACGGCAATTCGCAAAATTGGCAAGGGCACCGGCGTCCGGGCCGGACGTTATCGACAGGATGCGCGACTGGCTGCCGATGTGGCCATTTCGGCGATTCCTTGCTGGATCATGCCGCACTACCGGATCTGCGAGAGCCTGCCAGCGCAGTACGGCGCGTTCGACCTGGTGATTATCGACGAAGCCTCGCAATCCGACCTGAGCGCGCTACCGGCCTTGTTGCGGGCCAGGAAAGTGCTGGTGGTGGGCGACGACAAGCAGGTCTCCCCCGACGGTATCGGCATGGAAGAGGAGCGGGTGCAGAACATGATGACGCGCTTTCTGGGCAATCAAGTCAAGCTCTACCGACCGTTGATGTCACCCGAGCGCTCATTGTACGACTTGTTCAAAGTGGTGTTTGCCAAGAGCGGCACCATGTTGCGCGAGCACTTTCGCTGCGTGGCGCCGATCATCGAGTACTCCAAGCGCGAGTTCTATAACCACGAACTCAAACCTCTGCGCCTGCCGCTGATGACCGAGCGTCTGGACCCGCCGCTCATTGATCTGCTGGTCATGGACGGGGTGAAAAAGGGCAAGTTGAACCTCGGTGAAGCCAATGTGATTGTCGAGGAGATCCGCCGTTTGATCGCACTGCCGCAGATCGCCGGGCGCAGCATCGGCGTGGTCTCGCTACTGGGGGCCGAGCAAGCGCAAACCATCATGCAAATCCTGACCCGGGAACTGGGCGAAGAAGTCATCACCCGGTTCCAGATCAGCTGTGGCGATGCACGTACTTTCCAGGGCAAGGAGCGCGACGTGATGTTCCTTTCGCTGGTCGCGTCCCCCGGCGACTGCTTTGCCAACAGCCGCGACTCGATTGCCCAGCGCTTTAACGTGGCGGCGTCCCGGGCGCGGGACCGCATGTACCTGGTGCGCAGTGTCGAGCTGACCGACCTCAGCGCGGTCGATACTTTGCGCCGTGGTCTGATTGAGCACTTCGAAACCCCCTTTACTCAGGATGCCGAACAGGTCAGCGATTTGCGCGAGTTGTGCGAGTCCGGTTTTGAACGTGACATGTACGATGAACTGACCCGGCGCGGCTACCGGGTGATTCCGCAGGTCGGCGTGGGCGCTTACCGCATAGACATGGTGGTCGAAGGCGACAACGACAGTCGCCTGGCAATCGAGTGTGACGGCGACCGCTTCCACGGCCCCGACCGCTGGGACAGCGACATGCGCCGCCAGCGCATTCTGGAACGTGCCGGGTGGCGTTTCTGGCGCTGTTTTGCATCGGCCTTCACCCTCAATCGGCAGCTGATTATTGACGACCTGCTAAGCACCTTGAAGGCCATGAATATCGAACCGTGCAGTGGTGAAGGCGCGGCCCCGAGCATTCATGTCGAGCGGCGTCAGGTGTATGGATTCAAGCGCGCCGGCGGGGAGGGTGCAGTGCGCCCTTACGACCATCGTCCGGCCAAAGATCCGTTCCTGTTCTGGGTGCCGGATGGCCCGGCAACCAGTGATCCCCAACCGGACTTGTCTGCCCCGCAGATGGCCTGAGCGAAGCGGTGCGCGCCCGGCGTCAGGCGGCCTGAACCAGCATGGCCGCTGCGGCGCCGAGCATGATGATTGCCGCCCCCCTGAACAGCCCCCGTTGGGCCCGGGGGCTGGCAAGCACATGGCGGATGCGCACCGCGCCCAGCACAAACAGGCCGCCGACCATAAATAAAACAGCAATGGTCAGCGGCACCAGCATGACGCCCCAGACTTGCAGGGACACCGACTCCAGGTTGATCACCAGCGGCAGTAGCGCCAGATAGAAGGCAATGGTTTTCGGGTTGCCCAGGGTGATGGTCAGGCCTGAGAGCCAGGCGCTGAACAGCTCTTGTCTGTTCAGCGGCTTGCCCACGTTGACGGGCTGGGGTTGCGCCCTCCAGAACTGCCAGGCCAGATAAGTCAGATACAGCGCAGCACATATTCGTACCAGTACAAACAAGGTATCGAAGTGTTGGGCGACCAGGCTCAGGCCAAATACTGCGAACGATAAATAAATCAAATCCCCCAGAATCAAGCCAAGCAGCAAACTGAAGCCGGGCAAGGCACCGCCGCTCACGCTGCGGGCCACCAGTGCCGCCATACCGGGCCCTGGGATAGCCGCGGCAACAGCGAGGGCGGCGGTGTACGTGAGTACCTGAGAAAATTCCAGCATGATTCGAAGGCATCCTTGGGAGAGAGTTTGTGCAAATAAGCATATCTCCCGGACCCAGGATAAATTGGTCTATTCAAGTTGTCGGCAGCTGGATTTTGGGTCAGATTTACCCTGAACAAACCATTGGAAGGTATTTATGACCGAGCAGACTTTAAGCGCAATCGACGCCAGAATTCTCGCGGCCTTGCAGCAGGATGGGCGCACGACCAACCAGACCCTGGCCGATGGCATTGGCATGTCGGCCTCGCCTTGCTGGCGCCGGGTGCGCCAGCTTGAAGAGCACAAAGTGATTCAGGGTTATCGCGCGGTACTGGACCGCCGCAAGATCGGGCTGGGGGTGCTGGTGTTTGTGCGGGTCACCATTGATCGTCACAGCGAAGTCGAAGCCCGCAAGTTCGAGCAGGAAGTCATGGCCCTCGAAGACGTGGTGGCTTGCTACAGCATTGGTGGCGACGCGGACTTTCTGTTGCAAGTGGTCTCGCGGGACCTGGACACCTTTGCCGACTTTGCCATGTCGGTGATCCGGCGCCTGACAGGGATCAAAGAGATGCAGAGCATGTTTGTACTCAAGGAAATCAAGCCGTTCGTGGCCTGGCCGGTCAAAGGCCCAAAAGCTTGACCGCAATGCCGGCGAGCCAATCGCTGGCAAGCCAGCTCCCACAAGAAGCTCTCAGCCTCACAAGCGCCCTGTTGGAGAAGGCATGCCCACACAGCCAATCCCTGGCAAGCCAGCTCCCACAAGAAGCTTTCAGCTTCACAAGTCCCCTGTGGGAGAAGGCATGCCCACACAGCCAATCCCTGGCAAGCCAGCTCCCACAAGATGCTTTCAGCCTCACAAGCCCCCTGTGGGAGAAGGCATGCCCGCACAGCCAATCGCTGGCAAGCCAGCTCCCTCAAGAAGCTTTCAGCTTCACAAGTCCCCTGTGGGAGAAGGCATGCCCACACAGCCAATCGCTGGCAAGCCAGCTCCCACAAAAAGCTCTCAGCTTCACAAGCCCCTCTGTGGGAGCTGGCTTGCCAGCGATGCAGGCGACGCGGTTTTACTCTTGGCCCCGCACAGGCAATCCCGGGCAAGCCAGACCCGCCCATGACCCTTTTGGGTGTTTCTTTACTGGTGGGCATTAGGCTAAGGTGCGCCAATAATAATTATTACTGGCAGTGTCCCGTTGGCTTGGACCCGGGCACAAGGAAGGGCAGCCGTATGCAGATTCAATCCCATGACACGGCGGATGGGGATCAGCAATTAGTCATCGCGGGCTGGCATGAGCATTACCAGCAAATGTCCGCGGGCTGTTTCCACGGTGCAGTGGTGCACATGCAGCTCAATGGCATTGAAGCCTATGAAGAACGCATGAACACGCGCATCGAGCAGCATTTTCAAGCGCCGGCAGACTCACTGGTCTTCAGTTTCGATACGCGTAACGGCTCCCTGTATCTGCTCAATGAAGACACGCAAAACACCTGGATCACCCCCGAGAACTATCAGGAAGTCGGAGTCGTGATCGGCCCCCGCTATTTAAGCCGGCTCGATAACCTGAGCAACATGGACGGCCTGTTCCTGACGCAGCTGGTGTCTCAGCAAAGCCAGGTTTTTGGCCGCTGGCTGAGCCGTACATTGCAGCAGCTGGCCACCCAGCACTCGCCCCTGATCGAGGAAAGCCTGGCGCAGCAACTGGTCGACGATTGCCTGTATATCCTCGACTGCCCCAGCCAGGCGCCGGACCGCACCAGCCAGAAACACCTTGCCCATGACCGGCGGCTGATACAGCGGGTATTTGATCTGGTCATGGCCAGCCCCCAGGAACACCTGGATGTATTGCACCTGGCCAAGGGGGTCGGCGTTTCCGTTCGCCAGTTGCAGCACAGCTTCACTTCTTTCGCCGGGGTTTCGCCGAGCCAGTGGCAGCGCTTGCGGCGGTTGAATTTCGCCCGCCGGGATTTGCTGCGCTGCACCCCCGGCGATACCCGGGTGGCGGAAATCGCCATGCGCTGGTCATTCTGGCACCTGGGGCGTTTCTCCCAGACCTACCGCAGCCTGTTTGGCGAACTGCCCAGCCAGACCTTGCTGCGCCCTCGCTGACGCCGCCTGAGTCCATCTAACGCCCCAAAATGGGGCGTTAATAAAAGCGCAAATCGGATAGAAGCCCTCCTGCCCACGATTGCACTATCGCCTTGCAGCATGGAACCGGGTCGTCATGTGGCGCCCAGTCAAATTCCTGTAAGAGGCGTTATGAAAGGCAATCTGGATCGACTCAGCCATTGGCTAAAAGAAAACAAAATCACCGAAGTTGAGTGCCTCATCTCTGATTTAAGCGGCATCGCACGGGGCAAAATATCGCCGACCAACAAGTTCCTCAACGAGCAGGGCATGCGCCTGCCGGAGAGCGTTCTGTTGCAGACCGTTACCGGGGATTACGTCGAAGACGATATTTACTACGAGTTGCTGGATGCCGCAGATATCGACATGCATTGCCGTCCGGATCAGGACGCCGTGTTTATCGTGCCCTGGGCCTCCGAGCCCACCGCCCAGGTGATTCACGACACCTATGACAAGCAGGGCAACGCCATCGAGCTGTCGCCGCGCAACCTGCTGAAAAAAGTCCTGAGCCTCTATACCGCCCGTGGCTGGAAGCCGATCGTGGCGCCGGAAATGGAGTTCTACCTGACCCAGCGCAGCCCTGACCCGGACTATCCGTTGAAACCCCCGGTCGGCCGTTCGGGCCGCCAGGAGACCGGGCGCCAGTCATATTCAATTGAGGCCACCAACGAATTCGATCCGCTGTTTGAAGACATGTATGACTGGAGCGAGGCCCAGGGGCTGGATCTGGACACTCTGATTCACGAGGAAGGCACTGCCCAGATGGAAATCAACTTCCGTCACGGTGGCGCGCTGTCCCTGGCCGACCAGATCATTATTTTCAAAAGAACCATGCGTGAAGCGGCGCTCAAACATGACGTCAGCGCCACCTTCATGGCCAAGCCGATGACCGGTGAACCGGGCAGCGCCATGCATGTCCACCAGAGCGTGGTCGATCTGGAGACCGGAGTTTCGGTGTTCTCCAATCCCGATGGCAGCATGAGCGAGCTGTTCATGCATCACATTGGCGGCCTGCAAAAATACATCCCTGAAACCCTGCCACTGTTCGCCCCCAACGTGAACTCGTTCCGCCGCTTCCTGCCCGATACCTCGGCCCCGGTGAACGTGGAATGGGGCGAAGAAAACCGTACCGTCGGCCTGCGCGTGCCGGACTCCGATCCGCAGAACCGCCGCGTGGAAAACCGCCTGGCCGGTGCCGATGCCAACCCCTATCTGGCCCTGGCCGCCAGTCTGCTCTGCGGTTATGCAGGTATGGTCGAGGGTATCGAACCGAGCGCGCCGGTGGTCGGCCGCGGCTATGAACGGCGCAACCTGCGCCTGCCGCTGACCCTGGAAGCTGCGCTGGAATGCATGGAGCAGTCGGACATGGCGAAAAAATATCTGGGTGAGCGTTTCACCAAGGGCTTTGTCGCGGTCAAGCGCGTCGAGCACGAGAACTACAAACAGGTCATCAGTTCCTGGGAACGCGAGTTCCTGCTGTTCAGCGTGTAGGCCGTACCTGCGGCCAAAGCATTGCAAAATGTACTCAGAGAAAGGACATGTGGATGAAACGTATCGCCCTGAAACTGACGCTCGCGGCACTTTGCGGCCTTGCTGGCCAGGCGTCGGCGCAAGACGTGGTCAATATCTATAACTGGACGGACTACATTGCCGAAGACACGTTGGTGAACTTTGAGCATCAGACCGGGATCAAGCCGGTTTATGACGTGTTTGACTCCAACGAAACCCTGGAAGGCAAGTTGCTGGCCGGGCGCACCGGCTACGACGTGGTCGTGCCGAGCAACCACTTCCTGGGGCGTCAGATCAAGGCCGGGGTGTTCCAGAAACTCGACAAGTCCCAGATTCCCAACTGGAAGAATCTTGACCCGGTGTTGCTGGCGCGCCTGGAAGCCAACGACCCGGGCAATGAGTACGCGGTGCCTTATCTGTGGGGCACCAATGGCATTGGCTACAACGTCGACAAGGTCAAGCAGGTGCTTGGCATCGACAAAATAGACTCCTGGAGCGTGCTGTTCGAGCCTGAAAACCTGAAGAAACTCAAAAGTTGCGGTGTTGCCTTTATGGACTCCGCCGACGAAGTGATGCCGTCGATGCTCAACTATCTGGGGCTCGACGCCCGCAGCCTGAAGCCTGAGGACTACAAGGTCGCCGAGAAAAAACTGCAGCCACTGCGGCCTTACATCAGCTACTTCCATTCCTCCAAATACGTGACCGACCTGGCCAACGGCGACATTTGTATCGCCTTCGGTTATTCCGGAGACGTGTACCAGGCCATCCATCGTGCGCAAGAGGCGGGCAACGGGGTGAACATTGCCTACGTGGTGCCCAAAGAGGGGGGCAACCTGTGGTTCGACATGCTGACCATCCCGGCCGATGCCAAGAACCCCAAGCAGGCCCACGCGTTTATCAATTACCTGCTGCAACCCGAGGTGATTGCCAAAATCAGCGAGTACGTGGGGTATGCCAATGCCAACACCCAGGCCACGGCCCTGATGAGTGATGAAATTACCCACAACCCGTCGATCTACCCGCCCGAGTCGGTGCAGGCCAAGCTCTATGTGTCATCGGAGCTGCCACCTGACCTTATGCGCTGGATGACGCGCTCGTGGAACAAGTTCAAGTCCGGTCGTTAATCCTGTACCGGGCACCCAGGGGTGCCCGGTCACTGAGCAGGCAAATTCTTTATGACGTCCATGCTGTCTTTACCGCATACCTATTACAACGCCACCCGCAATCAGCAGCTCACTTGCCCGGTACTTGAGGGGCAGGCCGAGGCGGACGTGTGCATCATCGGCGCGGGTTTTACCGGGTTGAATACCGCGATTGAACTGGCGGAGCGCGGCCATTCGGTGATCGTGCTCGAGGCGCATCAAGTCGCCTGGGGTGCCAGTGGCCGTAACGGCGGGCAGTTGATTCGCGGGGTGGGTCACGATCTGGATGCGCACGAAAAAACCATCGGCCGTGAAGGCGTCAGAGTGCTGGAACATTTGGGCCTGGACGCAGTGGATCTGGTGCGTCAGCGCATCGAAAAACATGCCATCGACTGCGACTTGCGCTGGGGGTTCTGCGAGCTGGCCAATACCCCGCGCCATGTTGAAAACCTGATCGCCGAGCAAGAGTCGCTGCACAGGCTGGGCTACAGGCACAAGGTCGAGCTGATCGGGCGCGCTGACATGCACCGGGTGGTGGGTTCCGATCGCTACCTCGGCGGGCTGACTGATGAAGGCTCGGGGCACTTGCATCCGCTCAATCTGGCACTGGGCGAAGCCCGGGTAGCTCAGCAACTGGGCGTCAGGTTGTACCAGAACAGTGCCGCCACCCGTATCGAATATGGCCCGCAGATCCGGGTCCATACCGCCAGCGGCGTGGTCAGGGCCAAAACCCTGGTACTCGCCGGCAATGCCCATCTGGGCGAGCTGGAGCCGGCACTCAGTGGCAAGGTGCTGGCCGCCGCCAGCTATGTCATCGCCACCGAACCCTTGAGCGAGGAGCTGGCCAGTGCGCTGATTCCGGACAATCGCGCTTTGTGCGATCAGCGGGTAGGGCTTGATTACTATCGGTTGTCGGCTGACCGACGACTGTTGTTCGGGGGCGCGTGCCATTACTCGGGGCGCACCTTGCAGGACATCGCCGGTTACATGCGCCCGAAAATGCTGGAGGTCTTCCCGCAGCTGGCGGGCAAGCGCATCGACTTCCAGTGGAGCGGCATGATCGGCATCGGTGCCAACCGGCTGCCGCAGATCGGCCGGTTGCAGGCCCATCCCAACGTGTTTTATGCCCAGGCGTATGCCGGGCACGGGATCAACACCACGCATATGGCGGCGCGCCTGGTCGCGCAAGCGATCAGCCTTGAACAGAGCAATGGTTTCGAACTGTTCAGCCGCGTGCCACACATGACATTCCCGGGGGGCAAGCACCTGCGTTCACCGCTGCTGGCGCTGGGCATGTTGTGGTACCGGCTCAAGGAAATAGCAGGGCATTAATCACCCTTCGGGAGCTGGTTGCCAGCTCCCGAAGGGTGTGTCTGACAACAACAAGAAAATCCTCAAAGGACCTTCACATGAAGCGATTTACCCCCTGTGTGCTGGCCGCGCTGTTCGCGTTGCCGTCTTTGCCAGCTCTGGCCGCTGCCGACCTGGTGTTCATCAATGGCAAGGTATTCACCGGCGTGCCGGGTCAGCCCTTGGTCAGCGCCGTGGCGGTGGAAAACGGCAAAATCAGCAAGGTGGGCAGTGATGCCGAAATCCAGGCACTGGCCGACAGCGGCACCCAGCGTGTCGACCTGGCAGGCAAGGTGTTGATGCCCGGGATGATTGATACCCACAGTCATCCGGTGAGCGCCGGTCTGAACAGTCTGGGGGCGAATTTGCTCGACGAAGAAAAACCGCTGCCCGAACTTGAGCAATGGATCATCGAGCAGGACAAGGCGGGCACCGCGCGGTCGGGCGACGTGATCAATATTGCCGGGGTCAGTTCTGCTTATTGGGAGCAGGCGCGGGAGCTGGGGAAAATTTTCAATCAGGGCCGCTGGGCCGATCAGCCGCTGGTATTGAGCGGCATCGACGGGCACACCGGCTGGGCCAATAACGCGATGCTCAAGCGTGCGAAAATTGATGCCGCCCTGGTCAAAAGCCTGCCAGCCAACGAGCAGGGCTATGTGGGCCACGAAGCAGACTTCACTCCAACCGGTTTTTTTGCCGAGTCGCGCTGGGACCAGGTCCGGGGCCAGATTCCTCCGGCAAGTCCTGAGGTCATGCTCAAAGCTGCCCGCGAAGCGGTAAAGGTCAATAATCAATACGGGGTGACGGCCTGGATGGACGCGGCCTCCAACGCTGGCCCCGATGACGCGCTGTTTGATTTCACGGCTACCGAGCAAACCCTGGGGGTGCTGCCGCTTTATCGCCAGCTTGCAGAAAATGGCGAGCTCACCGCCCACGTCGCGGCGCTGATGCTCACCAACTCCCAAAGCAAGCCTGCCGATCTTGAAGTGCTGGCCCGGGTCATGAAGCAGTTCGAAGGCGTGCCCAACCTCACATTCCCCGGGATCAAGGTGTTTGCCGACGGCATTCTGGAGTACCCGGGGCAAACCGCAGCGGTGATCGTGCCGTATAAAAACAGCAACAAAAATGGCGAGCTGTTGATCGACCCGGCGCACTTCGGTGAGCTGGTGGTCGCGGCAGAAAAGCGCGGCTGGATCGTGCACATGCACGCAGTCGGTGACCGCGCGGTACGTGAGTCACTCAACGGCTTTGAGTATGCGCGCAAGCTCAATCCGACCCCGGTGGCCCATAGCATCAGCCACCTGCAACTGGTCAATCCCAAAGAGTTTCCACGCTTTGCCCAGCTCGGTGTGATTGCCTCGATGCAACTGCTGTGGGCCATCGAGGAGAGCTACACCATTGACCTGGTCAAGCCTTATATCAGTGCCTTCGCTTATGGCTATCAGTACCCGGCCAAATCCCTGCAGGACGCGGGTGCGATGATTTCGGGGGCCAGTGACTGGCCGGTATCGAGCCCTAACCCGTGGAACGCCATCGGCCAGGCCGTCACTCGCGATGGCCCCATGGGCGTGCTCAATGCCAAAGAACGGGTCGATCGCCAGACCATGTTTTACGCCTACACCATCAACGCTGCCAAAACCCTGGGGCTGGCTGAACAGATCGGTTCCCTGGCACCGGGCAAGCAGGCTGACCTGATCATCCTCGATCGTGATGTGTTCAACGTCGGCGACCACGAGTTGTACGATACCAAAGTGCTGAAAACCTACTTCGCCGGTAAGCCGGTAAACGCCCCCGAAGCCTGATTGAAAAACCCTGCCTCTGGCGCCACGACCCCGTGGCGTCCGGCGCAGCCGTGGGTGAGTTTCCATGCAGCTCTATAAAAACAAGAGAAACCCTATGAACGCAGCCTCAGTCTTCATGCTTGCCGGTCTCGCCCTGTCGCCATTGCTCAGCGCCCAGGCGGTGGAACTCAATGACCAGTTTTCCCTGCTGATCACCCCCACGCTGGTCAGTGATTACCGGGCCAACGGGCTTTCACAAACCAAGGGCGATCCTGCCGCGCAACTGGCCGTCACACTCAGCCACGCCAGTGGTTTGTACGCCGGTATCTGGACCTCCAATGTCAATTTCGGCTATGGCTCAAAAGCGCGCCAGGAAATCGAGTACTACGCCGGCTATGCCTGGCAAATCAGCGACAACATCAGCCTGGATACTTTCTACACCCGTTATGAATATCCCCGTGAAAGCGGCTACAACCAGAGCGACGTGCAGACCGTGCTGGATGTGTACGGTGTATTACTGGGGGGCAAATATGTCACCAACATGCAGGGTCCGGAATACGAGGATGAGAACGGCGAATTTCATGAAGGTAAAAAAGACGAGGACTTGTCGACGTTTTTTGTCGGCTACCGCACGCTGTTGCCTGCAGAGTTCGGTTTAGAGCTGCGTTATGAATATGTGGACTACAAGGACAAGGTTTTTTTCAGCGACAGCGGCAAGGGGCGGGCGGACTACACCGATTGGGAAATCAAGCTTACTCGCGACTTTGTCGGCGTCAGCTGGGGCTTGAGTTACATCGACACCAGCCTGTCGAAAGCCGAGTGCCAGAGCTACACCGGTTATGACGATGTGTGTGGTGCGACCCTGCTGGCCAGCGCCAGCAAAACCTTCTAAACCGGGGTTGCAAGGGTGTCGGCAAGCTCAGCATGTGATCGTACAACCCGCTTGAGCTATCATGCGTGGATGTTTTGCCCCGATGCCCTTGAATCCGAGAAAGATTTTCACCATGGAAAACCCAAACGACGTCCCCCGCCTTCCGCGCAAACGCCGCAGCCTCGCGCAGGAGTTGGTGACGGTGCTGTCCGAACAGATTCGTGACGGCTTGCTCAAACGAGGTGACAAACTACCCACCGAGTCCGCGATCATGGAAGCGCACGGGGTCAGCCGCACGGTGGTACGTGAGGCGATTTCTCGTTTGCAGGCAGCAGGCCAGGTCGAGACCCGGCATGGCATCGGCACTTTTGTGCTGGACACACCGAGCCCGAGCGGTTTTCGCATCGACCCGGCCACCGTGGTCACTTTGCGTGATGTGTTGGCGATTCTTGAACTGCGTATCAGCCTCGAAGTCGAGTCTGCCGGGCTGGCCGCCCAGCGGCGCAGCGACGAGCAACTGGCCGCGATGCGGGCGGCACTGGATGCGTTGAACGAAAATACCGCCCGTGACGGTGATGCGGTGGCTTCGGATTTCCAGTTTCATCTACAGATTGCGTTGTCGACGGGCAACCGCTACTTCACCGATATCATGACCCACCTGGGTACCAGCATCATTCCCCGTACCCGGCTCAACTCTGCGCACCTGGCCCATGATGACCAGCAGCAGTACATGCATCGCCTGAGCCGGGAGCACGAAGAAATCTACACCGCCATTGCCCGCCAGGACTCGGACGCCGCCCGGGCCGCCATGCGCCTGCACCTGACCAACAGTCGCGAACGACTGCGCCATGCCCACGAAGAAGCCGAAGCAAGGGGTTGATCGAACCCCCGCGAACCCCTAGTCGCTGACGAGGCTCGGGGCTGCGATCGGCTGCGAAGCAGTCGTAGCCTGGAAGCAGGGCTTCCCTCGAAAAGCTCGCAGCCTGGTGCCTCGTCAGCGACTACGGTTGCGGTTGTGACGTCTTCTCGTACAACTTGCATCCGTCCTTGAATTAATTTTCATCCAGCCGCCAACCTTCAGAAACCCTTGTGCCACGGGCCTTTGCTCTGGTTTGTGGCTCGGCAACGGAACCCCTGTGCAGGCAATTTGAAGAATTTGGATTGACGATTATATTTATAGTTGTACGATGACGTACGACACGGCGAAAGCGCTGCCGTTTTTATCATTACTACAAGCTCCCAGGGTGTTCGAATAATGAATCCACAAGAACTGAAGTCCATCCTCTCTTCCGGTCTGCTGTCTTTCCCGATTACCGATTTCAATGCCCAGGGTGATTTCCACCGTGAGGGCTACATCAAGCGTCTGGAATGGCTGGCCCCGTATGGCGCTTCTGCTTTGTTCGCCGCAGGCGGCACCGGTGAGTTCTTCTCCCTGGCGGCCAGCGAATATTCGCAAGTGATCAAAACCGCAGTCGATACCTGTGCCAACAGCGTGCCGATTCTCGCCGGTGTCGGCGGCTCGACCCGTCAGGCCATCGAATACGCACAAGAAGCCGAGCGTCTGGGGGCCAAAGGTTTGCTGCTGCTGCCGCACTACCTGACTGAAGCCAGCCAGGACGGGGTTGCCGCCCACGTTGAAGCCGTGTGCAAGTCGGTCAAGATCGGGGTGATCGTTTATAACCGTAACGTCTGCCGCCTGACCGCGCCGCTGCTGGAGCGTCTGGCCGAGCGCTGCCCGAACCTGATCGGTTACAAAGATGGCCTGGGTGATATCGAGTTGATGGTTTCGATCCGCCGCCGTCTGGGCGATCGCTTCAGCTACCTCGGTGGCCTGCCAACCGCAGAAGTCTATGCCGCCGCCTACAAGGCGCTGGGCGTGCCGGTTTACTCCTCGGCAGTGTTCAACTTCATTCCCAAGACCGCGATGGATTTCTACCACGCCATCGCCCGTGAAGATCACACCACCGTGGGCAAGATCATTGATGACTTCTTCTTGCCGTACCTGGATATCCGTAACCGCAAGGCCGGTTACGCAGTGAGCATCGTCAAGGCCGGCGCCACCATTTCCGGTTACACCGCAGGTCCGGTGCGTACGCCACTGACCGATTTGTTGCCGGAAGAATACGAAGCACTGGCCGCCTTGATCGACAAGCAAGGTCCGCAGTAACCCATAATCAAGGCCGCTGAGAAATCAGCGGCCTTTTGCGTTGTAGACACACCGATCCACCTTGTAGGAGCGAGCTGTCCGGGTTTAAAAGCTCGCGCCTGCAGGATAAAAAATAGTTACCCGCGCATAAAAATAATCAGTGGGAGTACATCTACATGCCAGCGACCAAGCCGACGCATGTCCGTTATTTGATTCTGCTCATGCTGTTTGTGGTGACCACGATCAATTATGCCGACCGCGCCACCATCGCTATCGCAGGTTCAAGCCTGCAAAAAGACCTCGGTATCGACGCCGTTACCCTGGGTTTCATTTTTTCTGCTTTTGGCTGGGCCTACGTGGCCGGACAAATCCCCGGCGGCTGGCTGCTCGACCGTTTCGGCTCGAAAAAAGTCTATGCCCTGAGCATCTTCACCTGGTCGCTGTTCACCGTGCTGCAAGGCTATGTCGGGGAATTCGGCATCTCCACCGCCGTGGTGGCGCTGTTTATGCTGCGTTTTCTGGTGGGCCTGGCGGAAGCGCCTTCCTTTCCCGGTAATGCCCGTATTGTCGCCGCGTGGTTTCCCACCGCCGAACGCGGCACCGCGTCTGCGATCTTCAATTCGGCGCAGTACTTCGCCACGGTGATTTTTGCTCCGCTGATGGGCTGGATCGTTTACACCTTCGGCTGGCAGCACGTGTTTATCGTGATGGGCGGCATCGGCATTGTGTTCTCGCTGATCTGGCTCAAAGTTATCCACAGCCCGCGCCAGCATCCAATGATCAACGAGGCCGAGTTCAGGCATATCGCCGACAACGGCGGGCTGGTGGACATGGATCAGGACAAGGGCACAGGTAAAAAAGTCGACGGTCCGAAGTGGGATTACATCCGCCAGTTGCTGACCAACCGCATGATGCTCGGCGTGTACCTGGGCCAGTACTGCATCAACGGCATTACCTATTTCTTCCTGACCTGGTTCCCGGTGTATCTGGTCCAGGAGCGCGGCATGACCATTCTCAAAGCCGGCTTCATTGCCTCGCTTCCGGCGATCTGCGGCTTTATCGGGGGTGTGCTGGGCGGTGTGATTTCCGATTACCTGCTGCGTAAAGGCCACTCCCTGACCTTCGCCCGCAAGGCCCCGATCATTGGCGGCCTGTTGCTGTCCACCAGCATCGTGGCCTGCAACTATGTCGATATTGAATGGATGGTGGTGGGCTTCATGGCCCTGGCCTTCTTCGGCAAAGGCGTTGGCGCTCTGGGTTGGGCGGTGGTGTCTGACACCTCGCCGAAACAAATCGCCGGTCTGAGTGGCGGTCTGTTCAACATGTTCGGCAACATTGCCTCGATCACCACGCCGATCGTCATCGGCTACATCATCAGCACCACTGGCTCGTTCAAGTGGGCACTGGTGTTTGTCGGCTGCAATGCGCTGGTGGCGGTGTTCAGCTATCTGGTTATCGTTGGCCCGATCAAACGGGTGGTGCTCAAAGAGCCACCGGTAAGCGGGCCACAACTGACCAAACTTGTTTCAGCACATCCTTGAAGGGCGGCGCCATGACTTTGATTGAACACTCCGACTCGCCGCGCACTATCCGTCTGCATGCACTGGACAACGTCGCGGTGGTGGTCAACGACCAGGGCGTACCGGCCGGGACCGAGCTTGCCGATGGCCTGGTGACCCTGGATTTTGTGCCGCAGAGCCACAAGGTCACGCTGGTGGACATTGCCCGGGGCGGCGCAGTCATTCGATACGGCCAGACCATCGGCTACGCCTTGCAGGCCATCGCCCGCGGCAGCTGGGTCAATGAAGACCAACTGCGCATGCCCACTGCGCCACCCCTGGACAGCCTGCCGCTGGCCACCGAGGTGCCGGTGGCCCAGGCGCCTCTTGAAGGCTTCACCTTCGAGGGTTATCGCAATGCCGACGGCACCGTCGGCACGCGTAACATTCTGGGGATTACCACCACTGTGCAGTGCGTGACCGGGGTGTTGAACCACGCGGTCAAGCGTATCCGTGATGAACTGTTGCCCCGATACCCCCATGTCGATGATGTGGTCGCGTTAACCCACAGCTACGGCTGCGGCGTGGCCATCAGCGCCACCGATGCCTACATCCCGATCCGCACGGTGCGTAATCTGGCACGCAACCCCAACCTGGGCGGCGAAGCGCTGGTCATCAGCCTGGGCTGTGAAAAACTTCAGGCCGGCCAGGTGATGCACGACAACGACAGTTCGGTGGACCTCAGCGAACCGTGGTTGTACCGCTTGCAGGATTCCAGCCACGGCTTCGGCGAAATGGTCGAACAGATCATGGCGCTGGCAGAGACCCGTCTGAAGAAACTCGATCTGCGCCGCCGTGAAACCGTGCCCGCGTCCGAGCTGATTCTGGGCATGCAGTGTGGTGGCAGCGATGCGTTTTCCGGGATCACCGCCAACCCGGCGCTGGGCTATGCCTCGGACTTGCTGCTCAGGGCCGGAGCGACGGTGATGTTTTCTGAAGTCACTGAAGTGCGCGATGCCATCTACCTGCTGACCTCCCGTGCCGAAAGCCGTAGCGTCGCCCAGGAACTGGTGCGGGAAATGGACTGGTACGACCGCTATCTGGCCAAAGGCGAAGCGGATCGCAGCGCCAATACCACACCGGGCAACAAGAAAGGCGGGCTGTCGAACATCGTCGAAAAATCCCTGGGTTCCATCGTCAAGTCCGGCAGCAGCGCGATCAATGCTGTGCTCGGCCCTGGTGAGCGTTTCACGGGCAAAGGGCTGATTTTCTGTGCAACGCCGGCCAGCGATTTTGTCTGCGGCACCTTGCAACTGGCCGCGGGGATGAACCTGCACGTGTTCACCACGGGGCGCGGCACCCCTTATGGTCTGGCCATGGCACCGGTGGTCAAGGTCTCGACCCGTACCGAGCTGGCGCAGCGCTGGCCGGACTTGATCGATATCGACGCCGGGCGCATTGCCACCGGCCGCGCGACCATAGAAGAGCTGGGCTGGGAGCTGTTCCACTACTACCTGGATGTGGCCAGTGGCAAAAAACACACCTGGGCCGAACAGCACAAATTGCACAACGACATTACCTTGTTCAACCCGGCGCCCATTACCTGAGGTTCCCTGTTCAATCCGGGCGCATGTCTCAAGAGTTAAGTCCATTGGGCAGCCCGCCGAAGGCCGGCATCGGCCGGTTCGCGGTCAGCAGTGACAGTTTGCTGATCCCTGCACGCACATCTCGGGGCAGTGCGCCGCAGAGGTGCTGAATCAATAAATTGTCCTGCGCTGCCCGGGCTTTACAGGGTTTCTTCGGTCTGGGTCCTTTCCAGGTAATTCACCAGCAGCCACCATAAATGCTCTGACGCCGGGTGTAGTCGTCGATCGGAGCTACGCAGAATATGACACTGCGAGGCCCTTGCTATGGGGTGATCCAGGGGGATGGCCAGCAGTTTTGAATCTTTGCCCTGTTGCCCCAGAGACTGAGCGGTCATGAACGCTACGCCAAGACCTGCCTGGCACAGGGTGATCGCCACAGACTGTTGGTTGCAGCGATAGGCGGGGGTGAATACCTGATTTTCAGACTCGAATATTTTATTGATATAGCGCTGTACGCCATAGGCGTTAGACAGGCCAATCAACCTGTGGTTGGCCAGTTCACTGACAGCAATGACAGTGAATTCTTTTAAGGGATGATCTTCAGGAACAATTGCGCAAATAGGGCCTCTGGTGAAACTGCGACGCTGCAGCGATACGTTGTCGATGGGGCCGAATGACAGCGCCATATCGACCTCTCCGCGTACCAGCATCATCAGCGTGGCGCTCATATCCCCGGAACTGATGTCCACAAAAACGTCGGGATAGACTTTGGAGAATTCACGCAATTCGTTGGCGACAAAGTCGGCAACCATCCCGGGTCCGATTCTCAGGGAGACGGTTCCGCCGCGCATATATCGCAGGTCATTCAATTGTTTGCTCAGGACTTCCCGACGTTTTTGCGTTTCACTGAAATGATCAGACAGGAGTTTGCCTGCTTCAGTCAGCACTACATTGCGTCCGCGACGTTCAAGCAAGGGTAAATGCAGGCTGCGCTCGAGGAGGGCGATCTGTCGGCTGATGACGGAGGGGTTTACGTCAAGTACGTCGGCTGCTTTGCGAATGCCACCTTGAAACCCGACTTCGTGCAGGTAGCCAAGGCGCTTTTCCTGGAAACTGTTCTCCATCTCTTAGCCTTCTGGTCGTCAACTGTTGCTCTGTGGGCAACAATCTAGTGTTCACCCTCGTATTTTTCAACCCACAAGAGCATTCCATACTCGGGGCCTACTCCTCCAGGACAGGCCCAAAATATGAGCGCCGTACAAGAATACCTTCGCCTGCACTCCGATGTTCTGCTCGCCGATTTAAAGCGACTGGTACTTGCCGAGTCCCCCTCTACAGACAAGCGGGCTGTTGATGCCTGTGGTGAAGTGCTGCAAGACATCATGGCGCAGCGCATCGGCGCTACCGTGGAGGTTGTCGCGCGCGAGGAGTACGGAAATCATCTGATGTTCACGGTGGGTAAAGGGCCAAAGCGCACGGCTGTGCTCGGGCATTTTGATACCGTTTGGGACATCGGCCGTCTTTCAATGCGGGTCGAAGAAGGCAAACTTTACGGCCCGGGCATTCTGGATATGAAGGGTGGGCTCATTCAGGCCATTTGGGCTACCAAGGCCCTGATTGACCTTGGCTTGCTGGGGGATCGGCAAATCCGCTTTTTATGTTCCAGTGATGAAGAAATCGGCAGCCCGAGTTCTCGTGAGTGGATTGAAAGTGAAGCGCGTCTGTGCGAACAAGTGCTGGTGGTTGAGCCGGCCACCTCGCATACCAATGAACTGAAGATCGAGCGCAAAGGCACAGGCCGTTTCGATATCAAGATCAAAGGTCGGGCAGCTCACGCAGGTAACAACCCCGAAGACGGAATCAGCGCAGTACATGAAATGGCTGAGCAGATTCTTTTCCTCCATGGACTGAATGCGCCTGAATTGGGCACAACCATTAATGTCGGGATTGCCAACGGCGGCCAGCGTACCAATGTGATCGCCGACAGTGCAGAGTTGAGTGTTGACCTGCGTGTCAGCAGTTTGGCAGAGGCCCGGCGGATTGAATCCATCGTCAAAGACATGAAACCATGCCTGGCTGGCGCGCAGATCGCTGTCAGCGGTGGTCTGGTGCGTCCTCCCCTTGAATACACCCCGTTAAACCAGAAACTTTTTGCCGTAGCCCAAGAGGCTGCAGAGGCACTGGGCATTCAAATCAAAGGTGCCTCGGTGGGAGGAGGAAGTGACGGCAACTTCACCTCTGCCATCGGTATCCCGACCCTGGACGGACTTGGGGCTACGGGGGTAGGGCCGCACTCTACCCATGAACACATCATTATCTCGGATTTACCAGTACGGGCCGCACTTCTGGCTGAACTGATCCAGAGACTTTAAACCGGCTGAGAAACCTGAGGTAAAAGCTATGATAAATATAAAATCGGCTTCTGAGGGCGTAAGTACGGCCTCTAAATCTTCAAAGCAAGAAATCAAAAGTCCCTATGTTTTTCTTTTTATTATCTTGCTGATTGCGGCGGCCGCTACATGGATTATTCCCGCGGGTGTGTTTGATCGTGAAATGCGCGATGGCATCTCATTTGTCGTGAATGGCAGTCTGAATCGCCCCGGGTTTCCTAGACACTCTCCAGGCTCGCTGCGTAACGCTTTTCAAACTCTACCGGTGACAGCTGATTGTTGAAACTGTGGCGTCGTTTTGGGTTGTAAAACATCTCGATGTAATC
>NZ_SCFG01000021.1:0-82046 GCF_022496645.1 Pseudomonas sp. TMW22089 | reverse complement strand
TGATCTTGATCTACTGGCCCCTTCGGGAGGCTGAGAGGAGGTTCTGCGTAGTGGTCCTCCCGGCATGGATGCCGGGAGAGCCGTGTTGGGCCATGGATGGCCCGTCACGGCGTGGCCACGGAGCGGGGCCGGAGCGAGGGAACCTGAGCGCAGCGAAGGCCGTACGCTGGGGCAAGGCCTTTTGGGTTCCTTTTGTGGCTGTTTGACAAAAGGGACTCGCCGTAAGGGCGAAACCCGTAGAGAGCCGTGATACATCAAACGGATATGTACACGGTGGGATTTATAGATCTACCGAGTACATATCCGGCACAGGCGTTTATCTGAAATACAGGTTTCGCCCCCACAACAGCACCTGCGTTCGGCCTTCTGTGATGGGCATCCGCGTCGTGTCGACTATCCAGTGGCGGCAGGGACATCGTTTTTAAAAGCAACAAGCAACAAGCAACAAGCAAAAAGCAAAACAGCGACTACTGGATCGTTTTGATCTGGCCCCCCTCTCGATGTCATAGCAGCCAAACTGGAACGCGTCTGATAGGATCTCGGCCGGAATTCCAACGCCGGATATTTATTGATTTCCGACAGTTATTTCACATCACCTTGGTGAAAATGACACGGCTGTAACCCACCCCCGCGGCAGCGGTTGCACTCACATCTCGATTTTTGACTAATCCGCTCTGCAAGACGCAGGGCCTTATGGGGGAACGATGGATCTTTGGACTGCCGCACAGGCGTTGATATTGGGTGTAGTAGAAGGCCTTACGGAATTCTTGCCGATCTCGAGTACCGGCCACCAAATCATTGTGGCGGACTTGCTGAACTTCGGCGGCGAACGCGCCATGGCGTTCAATATCATTATTCAGCTGGGTGCGATTCTGGCCGTGGTCTGGGAATTTCGCCGCAAGATCATCGACGTTGTCGTCGGTCTGCCAACTCAACCACAAGCCCGGCGCTTTACTGTCAACCTGATCATCGCGGTAATGCCGGCGGTGGTGCTGGGGGTGATTTTTGCCGACGTGATTCATGAGTACCTGTTCAACCCCATTACTGTGGCCACGGCATTGGTGGTGGGCGGTGTGATCATGCTCTGGGCCGAACGTCGCCAGCATGTGATCCGTGCTGAAACCGTAGACGACATGACCTGGAAAGACGCAGTGAAAATCGGCTTTGCGCAATGTCTGGCCATGATCCCCGGCACGTCGCGTTCGGGTTCCACAATTATCGGCGGCCTGCTGTTTGGCCTGTCGCGCAAGGCGGCTACCGAGTTCTCGTTCTTCCTGGCAATGCCGACCATGGTCGGTGCGGCGGTGTATTCGGGTTACAAATACCGTCACCTGTTCCAGCCGGACGATTTGCCGGTGTTCGCGATTGGTTTTGTGACCTCGTTTATCTTCGCGATGATCGCAGTACGGGCCTTGCTCAAGTTCATTTCGAACCATAGTTATGCCGCGTTCGCCTGGTACCGGATTGCATTCGGTCTGCTGATTCTGGCGACCTGGCAGTTTGGCTGGATCAACTGGTCGGCAGCTTCTGCGTGAGAAAAACGGCGAAGGAAGGTGCGGGCCATGGAGGGATGCCCGATAAAAACGGCGCGCCGATTCGTGGCCTGAAGATCAAGCTGCTGGTGTTTGTAGCAGTCTGCGCGTTGCCCCTGTGCGGTTCGGTGAGTCTGTTGCTCACCGGCATCAGCCGCGTGCCGTTACTGGTCTATGGCCTGGCAAGCTGCCTGGCGTTTGCTCTGTACTGGTACGACAAGCAACAGGCCAAAGCCGGTCAGTGGCGCACCCCGGAGAAGCTCTTGCACGGGGTCGAGTTGCTGGGCGGCTGGCCCGGGGCGCTGGTGGCGCAACAGCTGTTTCGCCATAAAACCCGCAAACTCTCCTATCAGCTGTGGTTCTGGCTGATCGTGGCCGTGCATCAGGCGCTGTGGATTGATGTGCTGTTCTTGAAGCTGACCTTCGCGGATCTGTAAGCCATCAGAGGAGCAAGCCGATCTGCCGTTTTTTCGGCAGTTTGCCGACCACCAGCTGGTGGGAGCGGCGCAGCAGGTCTTGTAACTCTGCGGCGCCCATGGGGTAGGGCGCCTGCATATTGATCCAGTACGCCCGCGCCAGATACGGCGACGGGCGTATCCCCGGGCGGTCCACGTAGCCCAGGAACAAGTCTTTCTCGACCTTGAACGACAGCCCGTTGCTGTTGAGGTTGAACAGGGCAAACATCTTGCTCTGGTCGATGTAGAACACCTCGACCCCGCCCCATTTCACATCCTCCTTGACCCCGGGCAAGCTGCGGCAGAAGTCGGCTACCTGTTGCTTGGTCATGGCCTGGTTCATAGCAATTTGTCTCCACAACGGTTGAACGTTTCGGCCAGGTGATCGATCCAGGCCCGCACGGCCGGCATCACCCCGCGTCGATGGGGGTAAACGGCATGCAGCCAGCCGCCGGGCAGTGACCACTTGGGCAGTAGCTGTACCAACTGGCCACTTTGCAGTTCCTGTTCGCAATACATCATGGGCAGCACGGTAAAACCAAGACCGGACAGTGCGCAGGCTTTGCGTACCACAAAATCATCAATGCCAAGCCGTGCTTCCAGTACCAGGTCGCTGGCTTTGCCCTGTTCATCGAGCATCCGCAGATGGACCATGCGGTCAGCTTCAAGTGCGCCCAGCAGTGGCACGTTTTTCAGGTCGTCAGGACTATTGATCGGCCACTGGCGGGCAAATTCCGGGCTGGCAACCATTACCGTCTGGGCCTGACGTAAGCGGCGGGTGACCAGCAACGGGTCTTCATCCCCCAGTTCGCGCACGCGCAAGGCCACATCAATGCCCTCGGTGATCAGGTCGACGCGCCGGTTGAGCAAAATCACTTCCAGCTGTACGTGAGGGTAAGCACTCAGAAAAGAGCTGATGACTCCGGGCATGAATTCATGGGCCAGCCCCACCGGGCAGGACACCCGCAAGCGCCCCCGCGGCTCGCTGGACATGCTGGCGACAGCCTCGTCTGCCATCTCGGCCTGCAGCAACATGGCCTGGCAATGGCTCAGGTAGCGCTCGCCGACGGCGGTCAGCTTCAACTGACGCGTGGTGCGCTGCAGCAGGCGCGCCCCGAGACGTTCCTCAAGTTCGGCCACACGTCGCGACAAACGCGATTTTGGAATGCCGAGCAAACGGCCGGCAGCAGCGAAACCACCGGCTTCGACCACCTTGGCAAAGTAATAGAGATCGTTAAGGTCTTGCATGGCTGGGCTCACTGTCCTACAGGTGGGACGAACTATCGCATGTTGGCGGTCTTATCGTCGATTGCTTTCATTGGTAGCATCTACCTCACTTGATCGCCCAGTGGCGGTCCTCACTTGGAGATCACCATGAAACTATTGCATATCGATTCGAGCATTCTGGGCGACAACTCGGCTTCGCGTCAGTTGAGCCGCGAAGTGGTCAAGGCCTGGCAAGCGGCAGAGCCAGGGGTTGAAGTGAGTTATCGTGACCTGGCCAGCGAGGCCATTAATCACTTCTCGGCAGCGACTCTGGTGGCCGCCGGTACCCCGGCCGAATTGCGCGATGCGGCGCAAAAGCACGAAGCCGAGTTGAGCGCTGCAACCCTGGCACAATTTCTGGAAGCGGACGCAGTGGTGATTGCTGCTCCGATGTACAACTTCACCATTCCAACTCAGCTCAAGGCCTGGATCGACCGGATCGCAGTGGCCGGCCAGACGTTCCGCTACACCGAAGCCGGCCCCCAGGGCCTGTGCGGCAACAAGAAAGTCATCGTGGTTTCGACTTCCGGCGGCATGCACGCCGGGCAAGCCACTGGCGCAGCCCACGACGATTATCTGAAGGTGCTGTTGGGCTTTCTGGGGATCACCGATGTTGAGTTCGTACGGGCCCATGGCCTTGCCTATGGTGATGAAGTTCGCAGCAAAGCCATGAACGATGCACAGGCGCAAATTAAGCAGGATCTGTTCAGCGCGGCGTAAGTTATCTAAATCGTTACACCTACTAAACTCTGTATTCTGGGCGCTTGAAGTGGCCAGGGTACGGAGTTTTTTACGTCTGGCCTTAGCCTCTGGCTCGGGTTATGCAAAGCCTCTGGATCAAGGTCCTGGCAGCGCTGGTATTAACCGGGCGTCATTCAAGGTGAGCATCGATGATGCGTCTGTGGGCAGTACTGGTTTTGTTGTTGGCAACTTGCCCCGTCATGGCGCAGGCCGAGCCCGCGGTGCACTGGAGTGCGGGGTTTCATCGCCTGAGTTTTCTCGATCCGCTGGATGAACAGCCGATGCATGCCATTGCCTTTTATCCGTCCACTGATGCCGAAGGCATAAGCAAAATCGGCGGTTATGAGATCGAGGCCACCGAAGAGGCCAAAATCGCCATGGGCCATTACCCGCTGCTGCTGTTGTCCCATGGCAACACGGGGACGCCGCTGGCCCTGCACGATCTGGCTACATCGTTGGCGCGCAAGGGGTTTGTGGTGGTGGCGGTACTGCACCCCGGAGATAACTATAAGGACCATAGCCGTTTGGGCACCTTGAGTAATCTTTACGGCCGCCCGATGCAGATTTCGGCGGCCATCAGCGCTGTGCTGGCCGACCCCGAACTCTCGGCCTATGTGCATGACGATGAGGTGGGAGTCATCGGTTATTCCGCAGGCGGCGAAACGGCTCTGATCCTGGCCGGAGCCCAGCCCGATCTGGACCGCCTGCGCCGTTACTGTCAGGAACGCCCGGATGATCATGATGCGTGCACCACCAAGGGCGAGTTGACCGCCGACCGCGATGATCTGGTGCCGGTAGCCGATCCACGGGTGCGTGCGCTGTTATTGATGGCGCCGTTGAGCCTGATGTTCGGGCGTGAAACCCTGGCGCAAGTGCATGTGCCCGTGCTGCTCTACAGCGGTGATAACGACAAGCTGGTGTACCCCGATAAAAACGCCGATGCCCTGGCGCGCAAACTGCCGGTGGAGCCTGAGTTCAAGGTGATCCCCGGTGCCGGGCATTTTGTGTTCATGGCGCCCTGTACCGATGCACAAAAGGCGGTAATGCCCGGTTTGTGTACGGATGCCCTGGGGGTCGATCGCGAGAATGTCCATCGCGATCTGATTTACGAGGCCGGGCGGTTTTTCAGCAAAACCCTGGGCTCATCGCCAACCACGAGTACGGTCGCAACAGGTCCGTAAGGGCTGTTGTTCGAGGCGCTAGCGGGCTTTGCGCAGGGATAGCCCGACCGTCAGGGTCAAGCCCAGAACACTCAAAAGTGCTGCACTGAAAAAGATCCATGGGTAGCCCATGTTCAAGGCAATGGCGCCCATGATCGGCCCGGCAATGGCCAGCGCCAGATCGAAGAACACGGCATAGGCGCTTAACCCCGCGCCGCGGCTGGTGAGGGGCACCTGTTTGACGGCTTCTACGCCAAGGGCCGGGTACACCAGGGACAGGCCAAACCCCGCCAGCCCCGCACCCGCAAGGGCATAGCCGGTTGAGGGGGCCAGCCACAGCAATCCAAGACCGACGGTTTCGATGGTCATGCAGGCGATCGCCACGCTGTAGCCGCCAAAGCGATTGATGCTGTTAGTGAATAACAGCCGCGCCAGGATAAAGCACACCCCGAATACCGACAGGCAATAGGCTGCGCCGAACCAGCCGCGGTCGATATAAAACAGGGTGATGAATGTGGTGAGGGTGCCATAGCCAATGGAGGCCAGAGTCAGGCTGATGCCGTACGGGGCAATCAGGCCGAACACTGACCAGAAGGGCAGTGGGACGCCGCGAACCACCGGGATCGAAGGCTTGTTGCGTATCAGCAGCAGTGCCAGCACCGCCAGCACTAGCAGGGCGATGCCCAGGCTGAGGAAGCCAAGGCGGTCGATCATCACCACCCCCAGCGGCGCACCTATGGCAATGGCACCGTAGGACGCGATGCCGTTCCAGCCGATTGCCCGGGCAGTGTGCTCGGCGCCAACCTGGCCAATACCCCAGACAATAGTGCCGACACCTATCAGCCCCTGGGCGATGCCCAGGAAAATCCGCCCGACAATCAAGACCCCCAGGCTCAGCAATGGCCAGTCCTGGAGCATCACTGCCAGCAACGTCAGAGCGCCACTGATGGCGATTCCGGTCAGGCCATAAACGATGGCGGGCTTGGTCCCGCGGCTGTCCACCAGACGTCCGGCCCCGGGTCGGCTGAGTAAGGTGGCCAGGTACTGTGACGCTATGGCCAGGCCTGCAACCACGGCGCTGAAACCCAGCTGGTCATGGACATAGCCCGGTAATACGGCAATCGGCAGGCCGATGCAGATGAAGGCGATGAAGGTGTAGAACACGATTGACAGAATTTGCAGCGTGACCGACAGCGAGCTCGCGGGGGAGGGATGTTGCGCAGGCATAAGCAGAGTGTCCGGCTGTCAGTCGTAGACCGGCATCATGGCGTGGCCCCGGGACAAAAGAAAGCAGGCTAACGATATTCGTGGTCTGGCAGAAACGAAAAACCCCGTCAGCGGGCGCAATGCCGGTCACGTAAACGACTGCTGTCTCAACGGTGGGAGCGAGCTTGTATCGCGATGTGCTCGAGGGTGCTGTGTTCAATCTGTAACACGCATTCTCGTTAACAATCATCGCGAGACAAGCTCGCTCCTGCAAAGGCAGGGTTTACTTATGTGAACAGCATTGCGTCAGTGTGACGGGGTTTTCGTTATGACGCTTTGTTCAGCGATGCGCAGTGTCCGATATCAGAACACAACGCCCTGGCTGCGCAGGTAGTCATCGTAAGTACCGCTGAAGTCGATCACGCCGCTTGGGCTCAGCTCGATAATACGAGTGGCCAGCGAGGATACGAATTCACGGTCATGGCTGACGAAGACCAGGGTGCCAGGGTAGTTCTCGAGCGCCAGGTTCAGTGCTTCGATGGATTCCATGTCAAGGTGGTTGGTCGGTTCGTCCATGATCAACACGTTCGGCTTTTGCAGGATCAGCTTGCCGAACAGCATGCGACCTTGCTCACCACCGGAAATCACTTTCACCGACTTGAGGATGTCATCGTTGGAGAACAGCATGCGGCCCAGAGTGCCACGTACCATTTGCTCGCCCTGGGTCCACTGGCCCATCCAATCGAACAGGGTGTAGTCGTCTTCGAAGTCGTGGGCGTGATCCTGGGCGTAGTAGCCCAGTTCTGCCGCTTCAGTCCACTTGACCGTACCTGCATCCGGGGTCAGTTCATTGACCAGGGTGCGCAACAGTGTGGTTTTGCCGATACCGTTCGGACCAATGATCGCTACGCGCTCACCGGCTTCAACGGTAAAGCTGAAGTCCTTGAACAGGGTCTTGCCGTCGAAGCCCTTGGCCATATTCTCGACGATGACCGCCTGGCGGTGCAGCTTTTTGTTCTGTTCGAAACGAATGAACGGGCTGACACGGCTCGAAGGCTTGACCTCGGCCAGGGTGATCTTGTCGATCTGCTTGGCACGGGAGCTGGCTTGCTTGGATTTCGAGGCGTTGGCCGAGAAACGGCTGACGAACGATTGCAGCTCGTTGATCTGGGCCTTTTTCTTGGCGTTTTCCGACAGCAGTTGCTCGCGCGACTGGGTCGCAACCGTCATGTACTCGTCATAGTTGCCCGGGAACAGGCGCAGCTCGCCGTAGTCAAGGTCAGCCATGTGGGTACAGACACTGTTCAGGAAGTGCCGGTCGTGGGAGATGATGATCATCAGGCTGTTGCGCTGGGTCAGAATGTTTTCCAGCCAGCGGATGGTGTTGATATCCAGGTGGTTGGTCGGTTCGTCGAGCAGCAGTACTTCAGGATCGGAAAACAGTGCCTGCGCCAGCAATACCCGCAACTTCCAGCCTGGCGACACTTCGCTCATCGGGCCGTTATGTTGCTCGATACCGATACCCAGGCCCAGCAGCAATTCGCCGGCACGGGATTCAGCGGTGTAGCCGTCCATTTCGGCGAACTCGGTTTCGAGTTCGGCCACGGCCATACCGTCTTCTTCGGTCATTTCCGGCAGGGAATAGATGCGGTCGCGCTCAGCCTTGACCTTCCACAGCTCTTCGTGGCCCATGATCACGGTATCGATCACGGTAAATTCTTCGTAGGCGAACTGGTCCTGACGCAATTTACCCAGACGTACGTTCGGCTCCAGCATGACCTGACCGCCGGACGGCTCAAGGTCTCCGCCGAGGATTTTCATGAAGGTGGACTTGCCGCAACCGTTGGCGCCGATCAAACCATAACGGTTACCGGCGCTGAATTTTACGGATACGTTCTCGAATAGCGGCTTTGCGCCGAACTGCATCGTGATGTTAGCTGTGGAGATCAATTACTTTACCTATCAATGGGTTGCGGGCCGCGCATTTGGCGCTTGGGCCATTCCTGGGGCATTTTGGAGCTTATCCATCTCTCCCCAGTCGCCGCTTGAGTTCAACCAGCGGGCATAAGTCGAGAGCAGCATCAGGACGCTGTGTCCAAGCTGTTGGGCAATAAAGGCGGGATTCATGCCAGACATTACGCATATTGTCGCATAAGTATGACGGTAGTTGTACGGCGGGCGATAACGGGTCTTCAGCTTCTCTGGCGCCGGCCTCCCATTGTTTGTGCCGGTCCCGGGGGCTGGCGGACGTACTGGCCCGCCCTGGCGGCTGGTTTTCCTGCGTCAAATCGCGCTCCGGCGCCCATATCCAGAACCGGCCAGAACGCTTGCGGGATTTGCTCCCGGAGGGTGACGGTTTTTTGGTGATAACAGGCGGTGATCACGGCATCAACATAAACGATTGGCGTCCCGGGGAGGTAGCGGTTGAAAGTGGCGGCATTGACCCCACTCATCGATCCAGGGAAGGAGATGGACATGATCGACAGCTTTCGCCGCCAGTCCCTGTTCGTCGAGGGTGGCTTGAATCACGTCGTCTGACTCCCACGCCAAGGACTCTGCTATGCCTCAATCCCTGCCAACGCTGTGCGGCTCTATCATGGGGTCGCCGTTTTCACTCTCGGCAAAGATCCACAACGCGGCCTATGCGGCCCTGGGGCTGGACTACACCTTTGTCTGTTTTGGCGTCGAAGACCCGGTTGCTGCCGTGGCGGCCATTCGCGCTCTGGGGGTGCGCGGCATGAATGTCTCCATGCCCTACAAAACTGCGGTGATGCCTCATCTGGATGCCATCGACGAGTCGGCCCGGGTGATTGGCGCGGTCAACACCATAAACAATGTCGACGGGGTGCTCACCGGCTACAACACCGACTACCTGGGGGCGATTCGCGCGTTGCAGGAGGTTACCGGTCTGCGGGACAAACGTATCGCCGTGATCGGTGCCGGCGGCGCCGCCCGTGCGGTGGTCTTCGGCTGCTTGCAAGCGGCGGCCCGGGTCACGCTGTTCAACCGCACTGCCGAACGCGGTACTGCCCTGGCCGAGGATCTGGGGGCCCGATGGGGGGGCAGCGTCGAGGCATTCACGGCCAGCAACTTCGATATCGTGATCAATGCCACCTCGGTGGGCTTCAAGCAGCCGGACAGCAACCCGCTGGACGGGCGCCTGGCCAGCCATCTGATTGTCATGGATGTGGCGTTCATGCCGGTGCACACCGCTCTGCTGCAGCAAGCCAAAGCCCTGGGCTGCACGACCGTGGCCGGCACCCGGATGCTGGTCCATCAAGCCTGTCGGCAAATCGAGCTGTACACCGCAAAAGAAGCGCCCCTCGACATCATGGAGCAGGCCATGCTTCAGGAAATCCAGCGGTTGAACTTGTAACCAGCCCCACCACCGGTCAATAACAAGATGCCGTAAAGGCACCTGGAGGTCCCCCTATGTCTCTCGATAACGCCCCATGCGACAGCGCCTTGATCCCCGACGGCCAGGCGCGCAAGCAAGACCTGAACCGTGCCGCCTGGGCCTGCTCCCTGGGCAGTGCCCTGGAGTACTACGACTTTGCGCTGTATACCCTGGCTTCGGCGCTGATCTTCGGGCCGTTGTTCTTTCCTGAGCAGACCCGGGCCATGAGCCTGATCGCCAGTTTCGGCACCTATTTCCTGGGCTTTGCCGTACGGCCCCTGGGCGGCGTGCTGTTCGGCATGATCGGCGACCGCGTCGGGCGCAAGTTCGTGCTGACGTCGACGGTGCTGCTGATGGGCGTTTCCAGCACCCTGATCGGAGCCCTGCCAAGTTTCCATCAGGTCGGTTATCTGGCACCGGCACTGCTGGTGATTCTGCGTCTGCTTCAAGGGCTGGGCGCAGGCGCCGAACAGGCCGGTGCGGCGGTGATGATGACCGAATACGCACCCCGGGGCCGGCGCGGTTTCTATGCCGCCTTGCCGTTCCTTGGCATCCAGCTGGGCACCATCCTCGCGGCAGTGGTGTATTTCCTGGTGGTCAGCGGCAATGACGATGTCATCGAGAGCGGGCTGTGGCGCGTGCCGTTCTTCAGCAGTGTGGTGATCGTGGCGCTGGGGCTGTACATGCGTCTGTCTCTCAAGGAGTCGCCGACCTTCATCCGCCTCAAGGCGCTCAAGCGCGTCAGCGTCAACCCGCTGAAAAGTGCGATGAAACACTCCCGGCCCAGCTTGCTGATCGGTATCGGCCTGCGCCTGGGGGAAAACGGCGGTTCATCGATTTACCAGGCCCTGGCTGTGAGCTACATCGTTGGCGTGGTAGGTCTGCAAGGGCCGGTGGGCGTGCTGACACTTATCTGCGCCGCCAGTCTCGGCGCGCTCACCGTACCGGTTGCCGGCATGCTCAGCGACCGGTTCGGGCGCGTGGTGGTTTACCGGGCCTTCGCCCTGCTGCAACTGGCCCTGGCCTTCCCGGTATGGTGGGTGCTGAGCCTGGGCAACGTGGTGGCGAGCATCATCGCCATCTCCATCGCGCTGGGCATCGGCACATGGGGTATGTTCGGCACCCAGGCGGCACTGATGCCTGAACTGTTCGGCTCGCGCCACCGCTACATGGGGGTGTCGATCGCCCGGGAAGCCTCGGCAGTGATTGCAGGGGGGATTGCGCCGCTGATCGGTGCCGGTCTTATCGCCCTGGTCGTGGCCAGCCATGACGGCGACGCCAGCGCCGGGGTCGGTGCCTGGCTGCCGATTGCCTGCTATCTGACCCTGCTCACACTGATCACCCTCTATACAACCTTCAAGACCCCGGAAACCCTCAATCGCGACCTGGACGAGCCCCGTGATGCCTGGGAAATTGCCCACCCTGCAACAGCGCCGGCAAACGGCTCCAGCACCGCGACAGGTACTGCCTGATCAGCGCTTTGGCCAGGCTGCCTGTTACCCCGGGCAGCCCTGGCTGGCAGCTCACAGATGCTGACCGCGCAGGATGCTAGAGTCTCCAGTTCGGGAGTCTGGTTAAACCGGACCACCTTCGAGTCCTGGAGTCAGCATGCGCAATCTGGATTTCAGTTCCTGGGAGGGCATCCTCTCAACGCTTGCAGGATTAGTCCTGATCACCGTTATCGGGGTCGGGATTCGTCTGCTGGCTATGCATACGATCCAGCAACGGCGGGAGCGGGAAAACCGTCAGATCAATGAACGTTTGCGTACCCTCATCGCGGCCTACAAAACCCTGGGTGGCTCCTTCACCGGAAATCTTGAGGTTGATCCCACTCATCTGCGGGATTTGCGCCGCAGAACTGCGACTGCCAACACCAGCCCGGATCAGGCCGCCGAGAGCGTGACCCTGACCCAAGCTGTTGCCGTGCAGGGCAATGGCGACCGCTCAAGGCGGGTACGCGATGCGGTTGAAGCGGCGCTGTCCGATATCATTCTGCTGGGTACAGAGGAGCAGGTCCGGATGGCGGCAGTAGCAGCCACGGAGCTGGTGGCAGGGCGTCCCATTCATACCGCCGAACTGGTCACCTCGCTTCGTGACTTCATTCGCGCCGTGCTTGATCTTGATCCCGTACCCGCCGAGCTTTCGATTCCAAAGCAGGGGCCGGTTCGCCCGTCTTCTTCAGGTGGCGGCAAAGGTGATAAGGGCGACTCCAGAAGTGCTGGCAAGGGCGGGGGAGCCGGGGGCGATGGTGCAGGGGGTGGCAATGCGTCGCACAGCGATTCCTGGCAAGAACCGCATCATTGAAAGTGGCACATATTCCTTTACTGCAATGATCCGTGGCACAGGGGCGTTATATTCGGCTGGCAAGCCTGTTCAAGGCAGTTTGTAGAGCACAACTACTTTACGAGTTGGTTTTCGCATATTTAACCGGGCATGTGTAATACCTCCATGACTGTCTTTGTAGATGCGCTGTGGACAAGGTGAGAGGGCTGCGCCACGGGTATGTTATCGGGATACTGCAGGACGTCTGACTCTTCAGGCGCCACCCGTCTGCCGGTGCAGTTAATAGCAAATGCGCTGTCTCGAGAGTTGATCTTTTAAACATTGCCCGGTCACCGCTCTTCAGGATAATCGCTATGAGTGAAGTTGAAGTACAAGATGTAAAGGCCTCTGGCTGGAACCAGTTGTCTTATTTTAAAGTGTTTGTAAATAATGACAGTCACTTGCAAAATTCGCGCTACCCGCTTCTTAATAATGGCAATCAACAATTACTTGTCACTGTGCGTCTGGCGGCCAAGGACGCATCGGGGAACTTCGTAACTGTAACGCCAGCGGATCTGGCCACCATCCGACTGATTGATTACGGCACTTCGGAAATCATCTATTTGGGTGAACAACTGCATCCATGGTGTACCACATTCACTAACCTGGGCTATGCGTGGGATCGGGGTTTCCTTGACTCCATTCGCAGCTTGCGGCTGGAGCAGCCCAAGCTGTTCGAACAGGCTGCTATTGACCCGCCTACCTTGGATCAAGCCCTTGAGGGCGTACCGCTGCAGCCCCATGAGCAAGCGCAGCCAGGGTTGGAGTTGCACACGCAAAACCAGGCGCTCAGTCAACCCAGGGCCGACTACCAGACTGTCCAGTTTTATGTGCGAACCACGGCAACTACCTTGCGTCGACTGGCCGTTCGTATCAATAACAGTGACGGTACCGTATTTCGTACCAACTACAGTGAAGTGGGTGACGATACGGGAGAAGGTGATAAGCGCGGAAAATTCAATTCATCGTTTGAAGTCGAACCACTTACCTTTCCGCGCTTGCCATCGGAAAACTACGGCGATCGCCTCGCCAACGGCTATTTGAAAGATACCCCGATTGGCCATGGAGATTTTGCCGGAAAATTTCGTGCATTTGAGCATCATGTCAATATTCGAATGCCCAACGGTCGCAGCCTGCCCATTAAAACGATAACCAATTACTCCTCTCAAAACGGAGTTGTCTGGGCGGCCCATGGCAGCGGAAAGTCCAAATGCACCGTCACCTACTTTGGCTTGCCTGGAAGTCAAGTGACCAGGTTGACGAACAAGCCCGAGTATATCGGCATTATGAGAAACGGCCTGAGCAAGGAGTACACAGGGGTGTGGCTAACTTATTTAGGCCGACACATGGGCATTGAAGGTAAAATAAAATACCCTCGCGAGGGTGAAGTGGTGATTGGACAAGTCATTATGGAGGAGAACTTTTACTTCTACCAATCGGTGACCAACAATATAGAAGTGCCAAACCGAATGACCCACGATTTCAGCGTCATTGATATTTATGGTACATCGCACAACCTTCGGGTCGGGCTGATTCCTGCCTTCAATTACCTGACGCTGGAACGCCGTTAGTCAACAGCTAACCACTGAAGGTGCGGATCGCCAAAAATCGATCTGCACTGGCGTGCGTCCAGTCGATACACACAAACGCTCAAGCCCTGGTTATCCAGGGCTTTTTATTGGGCAACAGGACATGACGACGCCAGAGACGACAGTGGCCCAGGTTCAGTGTTGCCGTTGCAGTTTACCTGGCGTCAGCCTCGGCCTGATCAGGTCAGTCCGTATTCAAGCGCGCATACAGGTCGAAGTTGCGTGGTGTTGCGCGGACCATGCGCAATGACCTCAACCTTCCTTCGAACTCGAATCCGCTGTTTATCAGCACCTGGGCTGAGCCGGGGTTGGTATCAAGCACAGTGCCTTGTACGCGCACCCATCCGTACTTTAAAAAAGACCATTGGGTTACCGCTGTACAGACAGCGCTGGCAATGCCTTTGCCCCAGAATTGCGGCGCAAGATCATAAGCCACTTCGGCCGTACGGTTCACTTGCGATATTGAATGAAAGCCAATGGTTCCAATCAGCTCGCCATTCAGTTCGTCAGTGATGGCCAGCCGTCTTGTGGAGGTGGCAAGAGTTGAGTCCATCTCGTCGAACATGGGTAACAGGTCTTGCTCTGAGCTCAGGTTCCAGCTGGTATGTTGAACAACCGCTTGTTGTGAAAGGTACGCGTACCATTGCGGTATATCTGACCTTTCCAGCTGGCGAAGCGAAACACCCGGGTATTGGACGGCAGGCGCCCTGGTAATTCTCATGTGCAGGGTCCGTTATCAGAACAGAAAATTGCTTGGGGCTCAGGCTACGCTCCGGGCAGTATGGGGCGTTACTGGTATTACATTCAGCTATGCGGTCCTGTGCGGCACAACCACCGCGGCCTTACAAAAACAATTCAAAAAACCAGGTAGAGAACAATGAATAGAAGGTTTTATGGGTGTGTGATCCTGCTATCACTGCTAGGCGCTCAGAGCGCGGTCGCCAGAAGTTGGCAGGAGATCAAGCAAAGCGGCGAGCTGCGGGTCGGCGTTCCTGGCGATTATGCTCCGCTGGCGTTTCACGACAAACAAGGTGATCTGGCCGGTTTTGATATTGATATGGCTAAGGCCCTCGGACATGAACAGCAACTCAATGTCAGATTTGTGCTCAGCAGCTGGCCAACACTGTCTGCAGATCTGGCAGCAGACAAGTTCGATATCGCAATGGGCGGGATTACCGATACACCGGCCAGAAAAAGCCAGTTCGGGCTCTCTGCACCGGTGGTCAAAAATGGCAAGATCGCCATGACGCAGTGTGACAAAGTCGCTCAGTTTGCGTCATTGGACGCGATTGATCGCAAGGGCGTGCGGGTGACTGTCAACCCCGGCGGTACCAATCAGGAGTACGTCGACAAACATATCAAGGATGCCCAGATCGTCCGAGCCCAGGACAATATCGCCAGCTTGCAGGGGATTCGTAGTGGTCAGGCCGACATCATGTTTACCGACCTGATTGAAGGGGATTATTACCAGAGCCAGGAACCCTGTGTGTTCTGTGTTTCCACTCGCCAGATTCTGCCCGGAACCGCCAGCGATAAAGTTTATATGATGCACAAGGACAACCAGCATTTGCTGGATGCGGTGAATGCATTGTTGTCCGGTGAATCCAGAAACAGGCTGATCACTCAATGGAAAATGTCGGAGTAGCCATGAAGGCTGCCGCACAGACGCAGGCTATGACGTTTGTCAGGCCACAACGAGCAGGCAGCGCCTGGCGTATATAAAAACTACAGAAGGTCTTCGAATGTTCTCAACATTTGCAGTGCAGAGGCTTAGCGTCGGCTCGATCTACAAACTGTTTTTTATCGGGCTGGTCATTTCACTCGGGATCATCGGACTAGTCAGCGGGATCCTGGCTGTATTCGGTTTCGATACGGTCAACTGGAACGGGGAGCCTGTGCACGGGGTTGCCGGGATTATCGTAGGGCCCTTGGTTGGCCTGTTCCTGGCGCTGTTGTTCGGCACCCTTCTAGGCAGCGCTTGCGTGTGCGGTCTGTGGCTGTATTCGAAGTTTCGGCCTCTTACCCTGAGCGGTAAAAGCCTGGCTCAAGCAGCCATAGATACTGCGGGGCCTGTCAGCCCGGGCAAGCCGCTGTAACTGTTATTGCCGTGCCGCCTGTCTGTGGAAACGATCGGCAAACAGGCGGCACGGGACTGCATTGAGTCACTCGGCAATTTCACTTTCGACCAGCCTGGCGAGCTGTATGAGCGAGTCCTGCCAGCCAAGGTAACAGGCCTCTGGCGGGATGACCCCGGGTATGCCTTCTTGAACCACGCTCAATTCGGTCCCGCAGGAAACCGCCCGCAGAGCTACCGTTGTGTGCATGACGCCCGGCAGGTTTGGATCATCGAAGCTGTCGCTGTAGCGAATCAGTTCATGGGGTACCAGTTCCAGGTATTGCCCGCCGAACGAGTGAGTTTCGCCCGTGCTGAAATTGCTGAACGACATTTTGTAACCACCCCCCACTGTCGCATCCATGTGCTGGACCTTGCCGGTGTAGCCGTAGGGGGGCAGCCATCTGGTCAGGGCATCGGCTTCCAGGAAGGCCCGATAGACACGTTCGGGCGGGGCTTTGATGACGCGATGAAGTCGAACGGTATGTGTGGACATGATGACTCCTCAGATCAGTGGCGGGCCTTCAGACATGCACAGGTTCAGGTGCTCAGCGGTCTGGCTTGTCATCACTGGGCCCGAGCGGGTGGATGTCTTGCCAGATGCTGTTTTTTGATAGCACCGAAACCCGCAGGCGTAAAGGCCGCTGCTTTGCCATGCCCATGGCTGGCCTGCGGCACAAGGGCGCGCGGATCACGGCATGGCTCAAAGGTTTGCCTGCGGCCAGCGCTGTTCCAAGTGTGCACTCAAGTAATCGATAAAGGCTTTTACCTTAGGCGTCATGGCGCTGCGGTCCTGGACACAGACGTAAATATCCAGCGGTTCGGTAGCGGACTCCCTTGGCCCATGACTGCTCTCAAGCAGGGGCACCAATTGCCCGGACTCGATAAAGGGCGCCGCCACGAACTCCGCCAGCCGGGCTATGCCAGCACCATGGGCAGCCATTTGGGCCAGGGTGTCAATGTCGTCGCTCATGGCGGTCACATTGAGCGCCGCATAGTAATGTTCTGAGTCGCGAATAAATCCCCAGCGCAGGAAGCGGCCGTCCAGCGGGTAGCGAAAGCCCAGGCATGCATGCTGCTGGAGTTGCTCCGGCGAATCCGGCCGACCGGCCCGTTCAAGATAGGAGGGGGCGGCGCAAACGATAAAGGGCACTGAGACAATCTTGCGCGCGATAATTCCTTCCTCCAGTTGCGGCTTGATCCTCAGGCTCAGATCAATCCCGGCTTGAATATGATTGATCTTGCTATCGCTGGTGTTGAGCTCAAGGGTCAGGCGCGGGTGGCGGGCGGCGAAGCCTGCAACCAGCGGGGCCAGCACATGGCGCCCGAATGCAGCGGTAGAGGCAATGCACAGCCGGCCCTGAAGTTCGGCATGGGGCTCACTGATTGCCGATTGGGCGGCCTCCAGGTCTGCAACGATACGTTGCACTTTGGCGTAGTAGATGGCTCCGCTTTCGGTTAATGCCATGCTGCGCGTAGTGCGCTGCAGCAGGCGGGTGCCCAGGTGCTCCTCAAGGCGATTGAGGGTCTGGCTGACGGCTGCGGCACTGAGCCCCAGGTTTTTCGCCGCTCCCACGATGGAGCCTGTTTCAACCACCTTGGTAAAGCTGGCGATGGCTGCAAGAAGATTCATGACTAATCCTGAAAGAAGGGCTATTCGTAAGTTTTACTTTATAAAGTAAGCGGAAATTACCGTCTAGTTGCGCACTTTTGTTCTTGATATGGTGCGTTTCCCCAAAGAAACCGTGTTTAAAAGGGCTGGACATGAATTCAAAGACTTCTGCAAATATCCGTTTTTACAATCGATTGAAGCTCTCGGCCGCCATGGCTCCCTATGTATTTGCGTTCTATATGGCGGCAATCATGGCCTTTCTCATGTCATTGGTGATCACGGCGGCCAACTCCGGGATTAATGAGGATTATCTAAGCAATGCCCTGGGCGCCTATCGATTGGCCATGCCAGTGGCATTCCTGTGCATTCTTGTGGTTCGCCCCATTGTGATCAGGTTAGTGGCTGTCACCGTCCACCGGCATCCCTAGGGATGCTTGCCCTGCATGGCGCACAAATAAAGCGCGTGCGCGCACAAAATCGGGCAAATAAGTAACAAGTTACATTCCCCGGAGCCTCCCTTCGCTCATCCTTGTTTCCCCCGATCCCTTGTAAACCGGCGTTTTCAGTCACTGCGCAGAGTCTGGCACAGGCTTTGCTTGGTCTGATATTCATCTGATATATCAGATGAATATCAGGAGTGAAAATGCCGAAATCCATTGATGTTTCCAGCCATCAGCAGTCCACGCCGCCGCTCATCAAGAGCGCCGCCCAACTGCGGGAGCTGGCGTATGCGCAAATAAAGCAGCGGATCATCAGCTGCGAGTTCCGCCCTGGCGACGCCATCAACGAGGCGCAACTGGCAGCGCTGCTGGGGCTTGGCCGAACGCCGATCCACCAGGCGCTGCATCGCCTTGAAGTAGAAGGCATGGTCACGATCATGCCGCGCAAGGGGGTGATGGTGACCGCGCTGTCACTTAACGATGTGCTGGATATGATCGAGGTGCGTGTTTCCAACGAGCAGCTGTGTATCAAGCTGGCGGTGGAACGTGCCCACGACACTGATATCAAGGCCATGCGCGACATTCTGGAGCGCACCCCTCAATTGCTGGCGGACCACGACGTGACCGGGCTCATGACGCTGGATCTGCAATTTCATATGTCGATTTCAGCCGCCGCACACAATCGCGTCCTGGCTGAACTGCTGCGCAACCTGCACGAAAAGCAGGCCCGTTTCTGGTACCTGACGCTGTCGGAAAACCACCACAGCCAGCGCATCTATGACGAGCACATGCACATTCTCGAGGCGGTGGAACAGCGAGACGGCGATGCCGCTGTCGCGGCGATCCATCACCACATCGACGACTTCCGTCGCGCCATCATGCGCACCCTTTAATTATCGATCCGGAGCACTCTTTCATGACTCAATTGACTTTCCACGTCGTCGGCCAAGGTGAGCACCAGGCCAGCATCAAGCATTTGATCATTGCCGGCTGGGCAGGGCGTAACAGTGAAGCGGTGGAACACCATATTGCCGAACTGGAAGCTCTTGGCGTGCGCCGTCCTACGCAGATCCCGTGTTTCTACCGGGTTTCGGCCAGCCTGCTGAACACCGCGCAGAGCATCCAGGTGCCGGGCAAGGACTCTTCCGGCGAGACCGAGTTTGTATTGATTCCAAGTGAGGAGGGGCTGTTGATCGGCCTGGGCTCGGATCACACCGATCGCAAGGTTGAAAGCTACGACGTCACGGTGTCGAAACAGATGTGCGACAAGCCGATTGCGCAGCAGGTCTGGCGCTTTGCCGAAGTTGAGGCGCATTGGGATCAACTGGTAATGCGTACCTGGCGGGTGCGTGATGGCGAACGTGCGCTGTATCAGCAAGGCCCGGTGACCAATTTGCTGGCGCCGCAAACCCTGTTGGGAAAACTCAACAGCGCCGGCGCATTGCCAGCGGATACCGCGATGTTCTGCGGCACCCAATCGGTGATTGGCGAACTGGGTTATGGCGAAGCCTTTGAAATGGAATTGTTCGACCCCGTCCTTAACCGCAGCCTGCGTCACCAGTACGGTGTCGAGTCGCTGCCTGTGGCGGAGTGAACAGACAATGAAAGATATTGCACAGCTCGCCCGGGACCTGGCTGAGGGTCGTACCACCAGCGAGGCGCTGGTCAAACAGGCATTGGCCCGCATTGAGGCACATCGCGAGGCAGGCGGAGTGGCCTATATCAGCGTTGATGCCCGCAGCGCCTTGCTGGCGGCCCGTGCCAGCGACCTGGCGCGGTCTTCGGGCTATGTGCCGTCGGCCCTGGCCGGCCTGCCGGTTTCGATCAAGGACCTGTTCGATGTGGCCGGGCAGATCACGGCCAGCGGCTCCAGTCTGCTGGCCGAGGCACCGGCGGCCAGTCGCGATGCAGTGGTCGTGGAGCGGTTGAGAGCGGCGGGGGCTATTGTGCTGGGTCGAACCAATATGAGTGAGTTTGCATTTTCCGGTCTCGGACTGAATCCTCATTACGGCACACCGCTGACCCCATGTGCAGAACAGCGCATTGCCGGTGGCTCCAGCTCCGGCGCCGCGGTCAGTGTGGCGCTCGAGATGGCGGTCGCGGGGCTGGGCACCGATACCGGCGGCTCGATCAGGATTCCGGCGGCCTTCTGCAATCTGACCGGGTTCAAACCCAGTGCCAGTCGCGTCCCGCTAACCGGTACCTTCCCCCTGGCGCCGAGCCTGGATTCCATTGGCGCTCTGACCCGCAGTGTCGCCGACAGCATCCTGCTGGACCGGATTCTCTCGGGGGAGCAACTCGCTACCCCCATGCCGTCCCTGGCCGGTCTGCGCCTGGCGGTGACCCGGGATTTCGTCCTCGATCAGCTGGATGAGACCGTGGCTGTGGCTTTCGAACGCAGTTTGGGCCTGCTCGCCGAGGCCGGGGCCAGCATCCGCTGGTTTGATTTTCCCGAGCTGCACCAGTTGCCCCGTATCAACGCTGCCGGCGGACTGACCGCCGCCGAAGCCTGGCACGGCCATCGCCAGTGGCTGGAAGGCGACGACGCACAGCAGTACGACGCCCGTGTCGCCCAGCGCATTCGGCGCGGTGCGGCCATTGGTGCAGCTGATTACCTGGATACCCAGGCCGAACGCCAGCGCTTGATTGCCATCGCCCGGGAGCGTCTGGGCGATGCCGATGCCTGGCTGATGCCCAGTGTCGCCGTGGTACCGCCGAAGCTGGCAGACCTTGCCACGGACGAAAGCTTTTTCGCCGCCAATGGCCTGGCGCTGCGCAATACCAGTGTGATCAATTTTCTCGACGGTTGCGCCTTGAGTTTGCCCTGTCAGCTGGCTGAAGAGTTGCCGGTGGGGCTATCAATCGCGGGACTGCACGGGCAGGACGCACGGGTGCTGCAAGTGTCGCGCGCGGTTGAGGCTCTGTTGCGGGGAGTCGCCTGATGCCTTGCCCGTAACTGGAGGGCAGGCCCGGCCTGCCTGATTTTTAATACTGCTTTGCTCCCGGAACGCCACGGCCAACCACCGTGCGCCGACGCTCGCCTGGAAATCGGCAGCGGCGGCTCACTGCGCAACGTATTGACGAGATGACTTATGAACCGAAGCAACCCAAGTACAACAATGGCTTCAGAGCTTGACCTCGACCCGGTAGCGGCCGAAGTCAGTGCTGTCTATCGAAAGATCGCCTGGCGCCTGTTGCCGTTTTTAGTGTTTCTCTTCGTGCTGGCCTGGATCGACCGGGTGAATGTCGGCTTCGCCAAACTCTCCATGTTGCAGGACCTGGGCTTCAGTGAGGCGGTCTACGGCCTGGGAGCGGGGATTTTCTTTATCGGCTACTTCTTTTTTGAAGTGCCGAGCAATCTGCTTCTGGAAAAAATCGGTGCCCGCCGCACCCTGGCGCGCATCACCATCATGTGGGGCCTGACGTCCATTGCCATGGCCTATGTTGAAAGTGCCTGGTCCTTCTATGTGTTGCGGTTTTTGCTGGGGGCCTTTGAAGCGGGTTTCTTTCCGGGGGTGGTGTTGTACCTCACTTACTGGTTTCCAGCGGCCCAGCGGGCCAAGATCAACGGCATGTTCATGACCTCTTTCGCAATTGCCGGGGTCGTCGGCGGGCCACTGGCCGGTTTCATCATGAGTCGCATGGTGGGTGTCGGCAGTCTGGCCAACTGGCAATGGCTGTTTATCCTGGAAGGTATTCCGTCGGTTATCGCCGGCTTCCTGGTGCTGCGCTATCTTCCGGAAAAACCGGCGAATGCCAAGTGGCTGACGGCGGCACAGCGCAAAATGGTGTCCGCTACCATTGCCCGCGAGGACAGCGCGCCGGGTAAACACAGCGACCTGCGGACTCTGTTGCGTTATCCCAAATTGTGGTTGTGTGCACTGGTCTACTTCTGCCTGGTGAGCGGTAACGCAACCATTGCGTTCTGGACTCCATCGGTCATCAAGTCCCTGGGTGTGAATGACACCATGAACATCGGGCTGCTTTCCTCAATCCCTTTTATTTTGGGGACTGTGGCGATGCTGTGGAACGGCTTCCATTCTGACAAGAGCGCCGAGCGCCGCATCCATTGCGCCATGGCTGCGATCCTGGCGGGGCTGGGATTGATCTGCACCGGCCTGTTTATCGGTAACGCAGTACTGGCACTTATCGCCTTGACCGTTGCAGCCATGGGCATTCTTGCGGCTTTTCCGGTGTTCTGGTCAATTCCGGGTGCATTTCTGGCAGGTACTGCAGCAGCAGGGGGCATCGCCCTGATCAACTGCATCGGCAATCTGGCAGGGTTCGTCGCGCCTTATATGATCGGCTGGCTTAAAACCCAGACCGGTAGCCTGGCGGCAGGCCTGTATATGGTGGCCGGTTTTGAAATATTGGCGGGGGTATTACTGCTGCTGTTTTTCAAAGGTATAAAAGTCAGTAAAGTTTAATGCTACTTAATGGCAGAGCCGGCCATGGATAAGGGCGGTGAATATTTAAAAACTGTCACCGAGTATTCAACTTCCGGTGCCACTGCATGCCTTTTGCGAAGCCTCGACTCGCCCGAATAATATTATCCGGGCGAGTCGCCACTGCTCAGTTCATGGCGCAGGGTCGCTGCCTGATACCGGCGGTGCTCCGATACTGCTAGGCTGCCGGGGTCAGGCACGGCATGGAGCCGTTTCAAGGATTGAATATGCAGATCAAGAACAAGTGTCACTTTGCCCTCATCAGTATCGTTTTCGCCGCCGCTACCCTGACGGGCTGCGCCCATAGCCCACCCTTCAGCGGCCAGTCGCTCACTGACCCCGTCCTGCGCAAGGATGTGCTGGTGAATGTGCAGGGCCTGTTCTCGGCAATGACCCACTGCAGGTCCATCAGCAATGTGGACACCACGATTGCCAGTGTTGAGCAATCGCCCACCGGGTCAATCAGCAAAGCGGTTGAAACCTGGCAGGTGTCCGGCTGTGGCACCAGCAAGACTTACAAGATTGAACTCAGGTCCGACGCCAGGGGCGAAACCGATTTCTCGGTGTCGTCCAAAGGCTAGAGGCGACAGACCGCACGCTTAACCCGGGGCTTTATGACCTGCGGCAAGGGTGTATGGAGAAAAGGCTGCTTAACTGCATCGAACGACTTTGGGGGCTGGCGCTTGAGTCACATCAACGCCAGTTGCTGTTGTTTTTTGATCTGACTAAGGAAAGCCCATATGAAAGCGCTCACCTATCAGGGGCCAGGCGCAAAAGCCTGGTCTGATATCGCCAAACCGGTCATCGACAAGCCGACCGATGCCATAGTCCGTATTTTGCACACCACTATCTGTGGTACCGATCTGCACATCCTCAAGGGCGACGTACCCGAGGTCACCAAAGGTACGGTGCTGGGCCATGAAGGGGTCGGAGTGGTCGAGGCCGTAGGGCCGGCAATTCGCAACTTCAAGCCCGGTGATCATGTGCTGATTTCATGCATCACCTCATGCGGCAGTTGCCCCAACTGCCGGCGGCAGATGTACTCCCATTGCGCTGACGGCGGCTGGATTCTGGGCCATACGATTGACGGTACCCAGGCCGAATATGTGCGTATTCCCCATGCCGACAACAGCCTGTACCCGGTACCCGCCGGCGCGGATGAAGAAGCGCTGGTGATGCTCAGCGACATTTTGCCTACCGGCTTCGAGATCGGCGTGCTCGCCGGCAAGGTCAAGCCGGGTGACAGTGTGGTGATAGTCGGGGCGGGCCCTGTGGGCATGGCCGCCTTGCTGACGGCGCAATTTTACTCGCCCGCCTTGCTGATCATGGTTGATGGCGACACCAATCGTCTTGAAGTTGCGCAGCGTTTTGGCGCTACCCATGTGATTGATATCAACACGCAGAATGCCGTTGAACGCATCTTCGAGTTGACCCAGGGGGTAGGGGTGGATGTGGCGATTGAGGCGGTGGGCATCCCGGCATCCTTCGATACCTGCCAGTCGGTTGTAGCCCCTGGAGGCAGCATTGCCAACGTGGGGGTGCATGGCAAAAGTGTTGAGCTGCACCTGGAAAAACTCTGGATCCAGAACGTCACCATTTCGACCGGGCTGGTCAATACCAACACCACGCCCATGCTCATGAAAACGGTGCAGTCCGGCAAGGTAGATGCCGGCCAGCTGATTACCCACCGATTCGCACTCAACGACATTCTTCAGGCTTATGAGGTGTTCGGCAATGCGGCAAAGGAAAAGGCAATGAAGGTCATTCTTTCTCAATAAACGGCCCGCCATAGCCAATTCAGCAGGCATTCTTACCCAGTGTCGGGAGCCTGCGAAACTTGAACCTTAGTTACTGAAGGTACTGAACGGATAACGCGATATCCGTTCAGGTTTAGTGTGTCTTTTAAATGTAAAACCCTGGTGTTTCAGGCGCTAGAAGTATAAATAAGTTGTAGTGATTTTTTGACAGCTAATGCATTCACTACTATGTTCTTGGCGGCAGGTAGAAACACATCAACTCTTTTTGATAATAGGGAAATATTCATATGAAGAAGCACATTCTGCTGTTGAGCGCTGTCAGTCTTGTCGCACTGTCGGGCCTGGCACAAGCTGATGCCAAGCAGCCTGTAGCTAAATGGACGTGCGCGGATTTCCTGGCGGTTGATGAAACCTATCAGCCGATCGCCGTTGGTCTGGGTGAAGCAGTGAACAAGAAAGGCCAGGTTGAGGATGCTGTTCTGGACGTGGACGGCGTTGCCAAAATCACCCCGCTGGTAATCACTGCCTGTAAGGAAACGCCGAAAGAATCCTTCGTGCAAAAAATCAAGTCCGAGTGGGCCAAAGTCAAAAAAGACGTGTAATGCGCCAGGCCTGTACTTCACAAGAGTACAGGCTTACCCCCTCTGTTCCTGCCTGAGCCCGTTCGTGGCGAAAAACCTTTTCCAGCCTTGTGAATTTCTCGCCCCATCTATCCTCTACATCAAAAGCAGAGCTGCCTTGGCGGTCTGAAGGCCGTAGTAGACTAGGTTCGCGTTATTTTTAATTGGCGGGGGGTAACTTATGTTAATCAGGTCACTGGCCGAACTTGATCGCATTCGTGACGAGTGCAAATCCATGGTCACCAAACGCTCGGCCGTATCGGCAGGCGCCGCGGCCATCCCTATTCCCGGGCTCGACATAGGCACTGATGTGGCGTTGCTGGTGGAAATGCTGCCGGCGATCAACAGCAAGTTCGGACTGACCCCGCAGCAGATCGAGCGGCTGGACTCGCGGTCCAGGCGCCTGATTGTGGTGGCGGTTTCCGGGATCGGCAGTGAAGTCATCGGTAAATTCATCAGCCGGACACTGGTCATGTCCTTGGTACGCAAGATGGGCACCAAGGTGGCGACCAAGTCGGTGATCCGCTTCGTGCCGTTTGTGGGGCAGGCGGTCGCCGCAACCATCAGTTTTGGGGTGATGAAAATGGTCGGCAACGGCCATATCGAGGATTGCTATCAGGTCTGCCGTCAGGCGTTGCTGGAGGAGGCCCGGGAATCAGTGGTCATCGAGATCGGTCCTGAAGACTGAGCCTGCCAGTGAACGGCCCCGCACAGGAGCCATGTGATGAACAAACCATGGGGGCGAAGATGAATATTATCCGGTCCAGCTATCTATGCTTGCTCCTGGGGGCTGTACTTGTCGCCCAGGCGCAGGCCGGCACCTCTTTGACTTCAGAGTCCGGGCGGGTGGCGCAAAACACCCTGAGCCCCAATTCTGCGCCTGCAGACAATACGCTGCGACGCATCAATCCCAACAGCCGGCAGGGCACGATCCCCGCAACGCCAGCGGTACGAAGCCCGTCGACGGCCCCTGTGATACGCCAGCCGTCCATTGAGAACGGGCAAATCGGCAATGGCTACCCGCGTAGCCAGCCCCCACCCCGGACCATCAAGCCAACGGCGCCATCGCTTCAGCCGCGGGACAATCGTTAATCGAACAAGGATCAGCCAATGTTGAGAAAAACCCTGGCCACGCTGTGCGCCACCTCGCTGCTCAATGTGGCTGTCATGGCCCATGCCGATGCCCAGCGGACCTTTGCCTCCGAGTCCGGAACAGTCACTGCAACGCCAGTTGTCGAGGGCCTTGTACATCCCTGGGCCCTGGCCTTTCTCCCGGAAAAGCAGGGCATGCTGGTTACCGAACTTCCGGGCAACCTGCGGGTGGTGAGCCCGTCCGGCAAACTGTCTGCCCCGCTATCCGGTGTTCCCCAGGTATGGGCCAAAGGGCAGGGCGGCCTACTGGATGTGGTGCTGTCGCCGAGTTTTGTCGAGGATCGCCTGGTGTACCTGTCCTACGCCGAAGGGGGTGGTGAGGACGGCAAAGCGGGGACCACGGTTGGACGCGGGCGCTTGTCGGATGATCTGACCAAACTCAGCAACTTTGAGGTGATCTTTCGTCAGGAGCCCAAACTGTCAACCGGCAACCATTTCGGCTCACGTCTGGTGTTTGACCGTGATGGCTATTTATTTATTGCCCTTGGCGAAAATAATCAGCGACCGACTGCCCAGGACCTCGACAAGCTGCAGGGCAAAGTGGTGCGCATATACCCTGACGGTCGAATCCCGCCTGACAACCCTTTTGTGGGGCAGCAAGGGGTACGCCCGGAAATCTGGTCATTTGGCCATCGCAATCAGCAGGGTGCCACCTTGAACCCCTGGACCGGGACACTCTGGAGCCATGAGCATGGCCCCAAAGGCGGCGACGAAATCAACCTGATCGAGCGCGGCAAGAACTATGGCTGGCCACTGGCGACCCATGGCATTGACTATTCTTCGCAGCCCATCTCTGAAGCCGGGGGCAAAACAGCCGAAGGAACCACAGGCCCCCATCATGTGTGGGAGAAGTCTCCGGGCATTAGCGGGATGGCGTTCTACGATGGGGAGCGCTTCAAGCCCTGGCAGCACAACCTGTTTATCGGCGCGCTGGCCGATAAAGACCTGATCCGGCTACAGCTTGATGGTGACAAGGTGGTGCATGAAGAGCGCTTGTTGGGCGGTCTGAACGCGCGTATCCGGGACGTGCGCCAGGGCCCGGACGGTTATTTGTATGTCTTGACCGATGAAAGCAACGGCGCGTTGTATCGCGTCGGCTTGCAATAGTCAGCAGAGCCATAGTCGCTGACGAGGAACGAAGGCTGCGATCGAGCCCGCAGGGCTCGCGCATTTAAAGATGCCTGTCGCAGCCGTCGCTCCCTGCCAGGGTTATTGATTGTTTACTCGCTGACCGCCTGCTTGATCTGCTTGGAGGCCGACCAGATCCGGTAACGCACTTCTATGTCCTTGGGCACGTAGACCACGATCGGCAACTTGCTGTTATAGCGCAGCATGAAGCCATCGCCGACCACGGGGACAAATTCGGGGTGCGACTTGCCTTCAGGGCAGGCCATCATCGTGCTCATCGGCCCGCTGACCTTGTTCAGGCGATACATCGGATAGCCCCAGCCCTTGAGGGTTTTTTCTTCCAGCTTGCCGCCCAGACGCTGCTGGTTGCAGTCCACCTGCAGGGTCTTGCCGGCAATGATCTGGACTTTGTAGTCGTCCTCATTCTTTTGCTTGGGCAGGTGAATGACTTGTCGGCTATAGCCCGCTTCGGCTTTAGGGTAGGGCGCCACATCCTCAAGTTTAGCGGCGTTGGCGACGCTGCACAGCGTACTCAGCGAAAGGGCCAGGGCCGCGCTGATCAAGAGTGGTTTCATGCTGCTTCCTTATTTCAGAACAGAAAAATGTCGTTCAGATGAATCTATGGGCTGTATCTGACAACTAAAAGGCTATTTAAGTGCAAAACAGATGCACTTGCAGGGATAGATTGCTTCGCGCCAGTGTCGAACTGCCAGTAAACTGCCTTTTTCCTCTGAATCATTTATTTCCCGAGGTTTTGCATGACTCTCAGTCCTCTTGCGGGCAAACCGGCTCCTGCGAAATTGCTGGTCGATATTGCGCGACTGGTGACCGCTTATTACACCGGTCAACCTGATGCAGCGATCGCCACCCAGCGTGTGGCCTTTGGTACTTCCGGTCACCGCGGCAGTTCGTTTGAGCTGAGTTTCAATGAGTGGCATGTATTGGCCATCAGTCAGGCCATTTGCCTGTACCGGCAAATGAAAGGCATCAATGGTCCGCTGTTTGTCGGCATCGACACCCATGCACTGTCGACGCCTGCTGGTGCCAGTGCGCTGGAAGTGTTTGCCGCCAATGGCGTCGAAACCATGATCGCCGCCAATGACGAATACACCCCGACGCCGGCCATTTCCCACGCCATTATTTGCTACAACCGCGGTCGGACTTCAGGCCTGGCCGATGGTGTGGTTATTACACCGTCGCACAACCCGCCTGAAAGCGGCGGTTTCAAGTACAACCCGCCTAACGGCGGCCCGGCCGATACCGATGTCACCAAGTGGATCGAGGCCAAGGCCAACGAGTTACTGGCAGCCAGGCTGGCGGGTGTCAAACGCATCAGCTACGAACAGGCCTTGAAGGCCGACACCACCCATCGTCACGACTACCTGAATACCTATGTCGCCGATCTGAAGAACGTGATCGACATGGATACCCTGCGCGGCGCCAACCTGCGTCTTGGCGTGGACCCATTGGGCGGCGCGGGCGTGAACTACTGGCCGGCGATCGGCGAGCACTACGGCTTGAACCTGGAAGTGGTGAACACCTCGGTAGATCCAACCTTCCGCTTCATGTGTGTGGACTGGGACGGGCGCATCCGCATGGACCCGTCCTCCAGCTATGCCATGCAGGGGTTGATTGGCCTTAAAGAGCGTTTCGACGTGGCTTTTGCCTGCGACCCCGACCATGACCGCCACGGCATTGTTACCCCTTCAGGCGGTCTGTTGGCCCCCAACAACTACCTGGCAGTGTCCATCGACTATCTGTTCCAGAACCGTCCGCACTGGCGTGCAGACGCAGCCGTTGGCAAGACCGTTGTCAGCAGCGGGTTGATTGACCGGGTTGCTGCCCGTCTGGGCCGTCGCCTGTACGAAGTGCCGGTGGGCTTCAAGTGGTTTGCCGATGGCCTGTTTGAAGGCTCGCTGGGCTTTGGTGGCGAAGAAAGCGCCGGGGCTTCATTCCTGCGCCTGGACGGCAGTGTCTGGTCGACAGACAAGGACGGCCTGATTCCTTCGCTGCTGGCCGCAGAAATGACGGCCCGTACCGGTCGTGATCCTTCGCAGCTGTATCAGCAAATGACCGAAGACCTGGGCCTGCCGTTCTCGACCCGGGTCGATGCCAAGGCTACCCCGCAACAGAAAGCCCTGCTTGGCAAGCTGTCGCCGGAGCAAGTCAAATCCACAAGCCTGGCCGGCGAAGACATTACCGGGATTCTCAGTCATGCGCCCGGTAACGATCAGGCAATTGGCGGACTCAAGGTGATGACTAAAAACGGCTGGTTTGCGGCACGCCCTTCTGGCACTGAAGACATTTACAAAATCTACGCCGAGAGCTTTATCGGTGACGAGCACCTGAGCCGTCTGGTAGAAGAAGCCCAGGTGTTGGTGGATACCGCGATCGCCTGATAGCGGACTCAAAAAAAGCCTGGCCCCCGCAAGAGGGCCAGGCTTTTTTGCAGCTGTTTGATTAACTCAGGCCGCGGTTTGCAGTGTCACCACTTGCTGCATCTGATCGTTGCAGTTTCTGGCTTCCTTGAGCATTGCTTCGAAAGGGCCGCTCATGATGTCGTCATGGCTCAGCCAGCGTTGCTTTTGTGTCAGGCGGTACTGGTAACGGTAATGGCCCTCGACCTGTTTGCCATTGAGGTCCATGTCGAACCAGGGCGAGCGAACGGTGCAGCTCTTGATGTTCTGCGCAACCTGTAGCCCTGACAGGGTGATCTCGTAGTCCATGGTTTCAGGATCTTCCAGATACAAGTCGGCCTTTTGCCCGGTGCGGCGGTAATTGACCAAATCATCCCAGCGTTCAGTCATGAAGGCGGGCTGGTACACGCTTTGGCCCGAGAGTGTCTTCAATGGGCGCAGGTCGGTCAGTTCGGCCTTGACCTGATACTTGTGGGGTACCACAAACCCGGTGGCTGAGCGTGTGATCGTGCAATCGGTCTGTTCCTTGCTGAACCGGTCGCAAAGGTCCTGGTCGGTACCAGAAATACCCGACTGGTTATCGGCCACACTCAGTCTCATCAGGCGCATCTGGCTCATTTCGATGTCGGCGCTGGTGCGCGCGGTGCCATCAGGGTTGAAGTGTTCCTGTTTTCGCACCAGGGTGCTGACAACAGGTTCTTCTTGCGGGATATGTTCCCGGCGAACTGCGCCTTGCGGGTCTATCACCAGTGCCCAGCGATCCTGAATATCCGGCATGGAGCGCCCCGGCGAGAACACCGGATTGGTCGGGTCGAGCCACCAGACTTTACCGTTGACCCGCGCCCGTACGATGGCGTGATTGGGTGCTGAGGTGCCCGGCAGCAAAAGCCCCAGGCTCATGTTGCCACGGCTGACCCAGGTGGTCTGCGCGTCGATGCCGCTTGCGTTGAGCATGGCTGTGAGCAGTACCGCCAGGTCTTTGCAGTCGCCATAGCCGCGGTCTTCGATTTCAGCGAGGGTGAAAGGCACATAGCCCCGATCGCTGGCTCGCCAGTCGCCCAGATAACGATAGTTATCGTGGATATGCTGCATCAGGCCCGATACCTGTTGCTCCGGCGGCAAGCCTTTAAGGCCGGCCACTGCCCTGGCACTGATGGCAGGCAGTCTGGCTGCGGTAATTTCGGTGTAGCGCCGGGCAAAATCGCCGAAGTAATCCTGCAAGCTGCTCGAACTGCCCAGTTCAACCCTTGGCAGCTGGCGAATATAAGCGTTGCCGGCTTCATTGACATAATTCACGAAGCGCGGTGCCTTCTGTTCAATGACCAGGCTTTTGTTGTCGGCCGACGGAGTAAAGCTGAAGTCTTCCATCATTTCGCTGCGCCACACGATTGGCTTTTCAGCGCTGAAGGTGTTTTTAAAACGGTCCATACGCACCGCATTGGGGGGGAACATCAGCACATAGTGAAACTCATGACTCAGCGGCTTGGCTGCTATGTGTTCGCGCAAGGTATAGCTCACCATCGTGCCGATTCGCAGGTTGGGGAAGGCGATCGAGGTTTGCTTCAAGCGTAAAAAACCCTGGTCCGGGTTCGGTGCCATCCGGGTGTCGATTTGTGTGTCAGCCAGTGCCACCGGTTTGGCGCCCGGTTGGGTCGATTCGGCCTTGATTATTTCCAGGCGGTCAGACTCCGGGAAGCTGAAGTCGATACGCGAAATCATTTCGCGACCGTTATTGGTGAGGATGGTGTAGCTATAGGTTGAGGTGCAGTCGTAGCTGGTGTCCGCGTTGAAGTGACAGGATCTGTCCGATTCACCGGCCAGTGCGGCCTCGGATACGGGTTGAAAGGCCGCTGAAGCGGGCAGGGTGAAAATCCCCAGGGTGGCGCAAATCAAGGATTTGCTGAAAGAAAAGCGGTGCATGGGCGCCTCAATTAGTCCTTTAAAAAAGCACCCGGCCACGCATTTGTTGGTTTATTGAAGCCGAGGCAGGGTGCAGATGAAGTGGATAATGATAATCGATAGCATCCATATTTTCCATATGCACAGCCGCCATTCGCCCCTGTAAGCCCCGTAATAGAGCGGTTTAAACGGTCTCTTCGGTTTGGCTGGCCTGGCAGACATCGACCCATTGGGCATTGACCAGTTCGGCCATTCGCTCGGGGCTGATACGCACAGCGGTGTGGGTAGCGCCGGCTGCAGGCATCACTTCAGTGAAGGCTTTAAGGGAAATGTCGCAATATACCGCCAGATCGGTCGCCAGCCCGAACGGGCAAACGCCGCCAACGGGGTGACTGGTCAGGGCCACGACAGTATCGGCATCAAGCATCTTGGCTTTGCTGCCCAGGGCATTCTTGATTTTTTTGTTATCGATACGCGCATCGCCACGGGCAACCAGCAGCACATTGCGTTCACCGACACGAAAGGCCAGGGTCTTGGCGATCTGGCCGGGCTCAACGCCGTGGGCTTGGGCAGCCAGAGCTACGGTAGCGGTACTGGTGGCCAGCTCAATGATGTGCAGGTCGGGTGCTTTGGCGAGGAAAAATGCGCGGACAGATTCAAGACTCATCAGGCTCAGCTCTCTGGGTAAATGCCTGAATCTAGAGAAGCCGGTGACGCACTGTCAATGCGCCACCGGTGATGGGGTCAGATGTCCAGCACGATCTTGCCAAAATGCTGGTTGGTTTCCTGGTACTTGAACGCCTCGACAATCTCGCTCAGCGGGAAGTGCCGGTCGATGACCGGGCGCATGCCGCTGGCATTGATCGCCCGTACCATGTCCTGTTGCTGGCTGCGGCTTCCTACCAGTACCCCTTGCAGACGCACTTGCTTGATCAGTGCCGGGACAAAGTTCATGGCGCCGCTGGTGCCGCTCAAAATACCGATGATCGAGATATGCCCGGCCACGCGAATGGCGATCATCGACTGTTCTAGGGTCTCAGGACCGCCGACTTCGATGATGTGGTCCACCCCGCGACCGCCGGTGAGCGCACGGGCTGTCTCGCCCCAGGCAGTGTCCTTGCGGTAGTTGATGACGTGGTCAGCGCCCAGTGCTTTGAGACGCTCGAGTTTTTCATCGCTGGAAGAGGTCGCGATCACGGTGGCGCCGGCCATTTTGGCAAATTGCAGGGCGAAAATCGAAACCCCGCCCGTGCCCTGGACCAGCACCGTGTCGCCGGGCTTGAGCGAGTCATCGGCCATCAAGGCGCGCCATGCGGTCAGACCTGCGGTGGTCAGGGTAGAGGCCTGGGCGTGGCTGTAGCCGGTGGGGGCGAGGGTAAACGAGGTGGCCTTGGCTGTGACTTGCTCGCGGGCATAACCATCGATGCCATCACCGGGTACGCTGACAAAGCCCTCAACCAGCGGGGTGCCGTCGATCCACTCCGGGAAGAAAGTACTGACCACCGAATCGCCGACCTTGAACTCGCTGACCGCACTGCCGACGGCAATCACTTCACCGGCGCCATCCGCCATGGGAATGCGTTTTTGACTCGGTCCCCACATGCCGCTTACCACGGCGAAGTCGTGATAGTTCAGGGAGTTGGCATGTAAGCGTACAGTGATTTCACCACTGTCAGGTGCGCGTGCTTCGCTGCTGCCAACGACCACATTTGGATAACCGCCGCCGGGTTCAACGAAGATAGTTTTAATGCTCACGGGATGTCCTCAAGTTTTCACATTACGCAAAATAACGAAATGATCGGTTAAAAATTACAACTCGACTTTCAGCCTAGCCGCAAAGTCATCTATCGCCTGCTCATTGCGCCGGTAGTACGTCCACTTGCCGATGCGTGTGGTGAGGACAAAGCCTGCACGCTGCAAAATGGCCAGGTGCGCCGAAGCAGTGGAAGGGGAAAGACCGGCCTTGTGCTGCAAATGGGTCACGCACACGCCGATTGCAGGATCGCCATGATCCTGGCGCGGGAAATTGCTGAGCGGGTCTTTGAGCCACTCCATCATTTGCATGCGAGTGTCATTACCCAGGGCTTTGAGCTGTTCAAGAATCATGGTCGGCGATGTTACGCATTTTTACGAAATGTACAACCGGAGCCTATGCGCCATGGATGTAGTTACTGCCTGCGACAACAGGCCGCAGGCCGGCCGGATGTTTTGCAATTGCAGGGTCAATCCTGTATTTGTTGCGCCATTGAGCCTTGGCCAAGGCTCGTCTGTCTATGAACCTGCCCATCAGGAACCATGATGCCTAACCAGTTCCCTTCTGTTCGTCCTCGCCGCCTGCGCCGCTCGCAAACCCTGCGCGACATGTTTCAGGAAACCGAATTCAGCCTTAACGACCTGGTGCTGCCGATTTTTGTCGAAGAAGAAATCGACGACTTCGTACCTATCACCAGCATGCCGGGTGTGATGCGTATTCCCGAGTCCAAACTGGCCGGCGAAATCGAACGCTATGCCCGTGCAGGGATCAAGTCGGTGATGGCATTTGGCGTGTCGCACCATCTGGATGCCACAGGTAGCGATTCATGGCGTGAAGACGGTCTGGTGTCGCGCATGGCCCGTATCTGCAAGGATACCGCCCCGGAAATGATCGTGATGAGTGACACCTGCTTCTGCGAGTACACCTCCCACGGTCATTGCGGTGTGATGCACGATCATGGCGTGGACAATGATGCGACCCTGATCAATCTGGGCAAGCAGGCCGTTGCCGCCGCTGCGGCAGGCGCTGATTTCATCTCGCCTTCAGCGGCCATGGATGGTCAGGTTCAGGCCATCCGCAGCGCGCTGGATGCTGCCGGGTTTATTGACACTTCGATCATGGCGTACTCCACCAAGTTCGCTTCGGCACTCTATGGTCCTTTCCGTGAGGCAGGTGGCAGCGCGTTGAAAGGCGATCGCAAGTCGTACCAGATGAACCCGATGAATCGTCGCGAAGCGATTCGCGAGTCGCTGCTGGACGAGCAGGAGGGTGCCGACGTGTTGATGGTCAAGCCCGCCGGCGCGTACCTGGACATCATTCGTGACGTCCGTGAAGCCTCGCGTCTACCTCTGGCGGCGTATCAGGTCAGCGGCGAGTACGCGATGATCAAGTTCGGCGCCCTGGCCGGAGCCATCGACGAAGCGCGGGTTGTTCGTGAAAGCCTGGGCTCGATCAAGCGGGCCGGCGCAGACATGATTCTGACCTACTTTGCGATGGATCTGGCATTGCAGGGCATCTAGCAGGAGCGTCGAGCGGCAAGTTGCGAGCCGGACAATCCGGGCTTTTGCCTTGCCGTTCTGGGCGACTCCCCAACAACATGGAGTTCAGGCATGACGGTCGCTCGACTGCAACGAATTTTGATTACCAATGATGACGGGATCGACGCCCCGGGTCTTGAGGCCCTTGAGGCTGTGGCTCGGGAACTGGCAGACGAGGTCTGGGTGGTCGCCCCGGACCATGACCAGAGCGGTATTTCCACCGCCATCAGCATCCATCACCCGTTGCGGGTGACTGCCCGTGGCGAGCGGCGTTTTTCGGTGTCCGGAACCCCGGCCGACTGTGTTGCGATGGCCTTGCAGCAGTTGATGGACAGCCCGCCGCAGCTATTGCTGTCCGGCATCAACAAAGGCGCCAATCTGGGGGTCGAAACCCTGTACTCCGGCACAGTGGGAGCGGCGATGACCGGCCTGTTGCTGGGCATCCCCTCCATTGCCCTGAGCCAGTACTTCACCCGTCGCGACTCGGTGCGCTGGGACACGGCCCGCACACTGGCGCCCGGGGTGATTCGCCAGTTGCTGGGCAAGGGCTGGGAGCAATCAGCGTGCCTGAACATCAACTTCCCGGACGTTGCGCCCGAGCAGGCCGGCCCCGTACAGATCACCCGCCAGGGCCATGGCCGTATGGACGGGGTAAGTGTGAACGAGCGCACGGACTTTCGCGAGTCCAGCTATTACTGGCTCAGTATTACCCGCCACCAGCACCCCGAAGCCGCCGATACAGAAACCCGGGTTGTCACCCAGGGCGGGATTTCGGTGACCCCACTGCAGTTCGATCGCACCGCCCAGGCCTTGCGCGAGCAACTGCAAGGGTAAGTCTGACGCTATGCCCAATGCGCCGGGTCATCGACGATGGCCTGGTGCTGATCAAGCACCTTCGGAATTTCCTGCTTGAGAAACTCGACCCAGGTTTTGACCTTGGCATCCAGAAAGCGTCGCGAGGGGTAAAGCGCGTAGATGCTTTTTTCGTGCAACCGGTATTGAGGCAACAGGCGCACCAGCGCACCGCGTTGATAGGAACCGACCGCCACGTAATCCGGCAACAGGCAAACCCCGAGTCCGGCTTCGGCGGCCTGGGCCATCGCTTCAGCCACATTGACCTGAAACACGCTGCCGGGGCGAATCGACTGTTCACCCTGGTCATCGCGGAAGGTCCAGCTGTCGGTAAACAGCGGGTCAACCAGATGCAGGCAGCGGTGCTGGTTGAGGTCGTCGGGAGTCTTGGGCGTGCCCTGGCTTTGCAGGTAGGACGGTGCCGCGCTGATGACGCTGAAGATACTCCCCAGTTGCTGACCGATCATTTCCGAGTCGGGCAGGTTGGCCGATAACGTGATCACCACGTCATGGCCTTCTTCAAGCAAGTCGGGTTGACGTTGAGACAGGGTCAGATCGACATCGACCTGCGGGTACAGCTGCGAATAACGGGCCACCAGTGGCGCCAGGAGCTGGATCCCCAGCCCGGTGGTGGACTGCACGCGTAAATGGCCGCGGGGAATCAGATGGGCACCGGCCGCTTCGGCATTTGCGTCCTCTATTTCGCCAAGAATCATTCGGCAGCGCTCAAGATAGCGCGCACCCACCTCCGTCAATGCCAGCCGCCGTGTGCTGCGCTGCAGCAGCCTGGCTTGCAGCGAGGATTCAAGTTCAGACAGCAAGCGCGAGGTTTGCGCTGTGGAATAGCCCAGCGCCTGAGCCGCAGCGGTAAAACTGCCTGTCTCGACCACACGGACAAACACCCGCATTGCCTGATAAATATCCATGCTGATTATTACCTCACACGTAATCGTGCTTTTTTGTGGCGGCAATAATTACACAGACCGTGAAAATATTCCGCCATCTGATAGCGCTACCCAAGGGCGCGTACAGGCAGTAATGGCTGCGGGCTGGATGCCCTGAAGCATGGCGGTGGGCGCAGGTGCGTCAGCAGTGGGACTGCTGCGATAGCGGGTAGAAAAGCAGTTGGCCAGGATCAGTATGATATTTCGTCGTAGGAGAAATCTGAAAATTAGCAGTGGCACATTATTGGAAGTGTGAAGTAAGTAATTTAATCGAAAAAAACGACAGCCAGTCTCTAGATAAACCTTGATTTCATTCTGGTATGTAGTTGATTCTAAAGCAGAGGGATCTTTTCTCTTAATAGGCTGTCAGACACTACGCTTATTTTTAAAGCGCAGTTAAGCGTTAATTGTCAAGAGGTGAACTCGCCAAGGAGTTCAGTTCACAGGGCGTATACTTTGAAAAAAACCGAGCAGCAGCGAACAGGCAACTCAAGCGCAGAGATCGATCTGTTGGACCTGTTTCATTCGTTCTGGCAGCAAAAAAAGTTGATCGCGGGAGCCATGGGCGCTGCCGGTTGTATTGCCCTGGGCTACGTCCTGTTGGCGCAGCCTGTCTATCAGGCCAGTTCCCTGTTGCGTCCTGCGGCCATCAACGAGCTTGATGCGCTTAACCGTTCGGATGTCTACACGCTTCCCCCTCGAGACGCGTTGCTCAAGATCGGTTCGGCACTGGAGTCCTACGACACTCGCTACAGTTACTTCCGCTCCCATGAAGAGTTGTTCAAGCCGCTGGCACGCAAAGGCCGTACGCTTGAGCAAAGTTTTGAGATTTTCAATCGTGATGCGATCACTCTGATCCAGCCCGATCCGAAGCAAGCGGCTTCATTGAGCCCGTATATCAAACTGGAAATTACCTATCCGGATACGCTCAATGGCGTTGAGATCCTCAACGGTTTTGTTGAATACGCTATCAATAGCCAGCGTGAGCAAATCAGTGCCGACCTGAAAGTCATCATCAATAACCGGCTCAGGGAGCTGGACGGAAAGATCAATGCTGCACGTTCAGCCTACCAGTCCGATAAAGAGGGTGAGATTGCTGCGCTGACCGAGTCAGACAAGGTCAAGTCGGCAAAACTCAAGGACGAATTAAAGGCCTTGCGCTTGCAGCTCAGAGCCGAACGCGATTCACGCATTGCGCAGTTGAACGAAGCCATTGCCATCGCCACCTCATTGGGTATCAGCCGTCCGACCACCCCCTCGTCGATGGGTGATGTGGCTCAAGGCGGGTCCTCCAATCTCATGCGCACTGAAATCACTTCACAGGCTACGCCGCTGTACTTCATGGGTACTCAGGCGCTGCAAGCAGAGCGCGCAGCCTTGCTCAAGCGCACCTCTGATGATTTTACGGACAAAAGAGTTTCGGAAATCGGCAAGGAACTGCAGCTGCTTGAGACCAACCGTCAGGTCGAAATGCTCGGCAGGCGTACCAACGAAGACCTGTTCCTGAAAAACATCGATCCGTTGCGCGCAGAAGTGGCACGTCTGGGCAATTTGAAAACCGATATGAGCCAACTTGGGCTGGTCAGTATTGACCGCCTGGCGCAAGCCCCGATTGATCCGATCAAGCCGAAAAAGGCCTTGATCATCGGACTGGGTCTGGCAGTGGGGCTGTTACTGGGGCTGACCATTGCAACGGCTCGATACCTCATGCAACGCCGCCGTGAACCTTGGCAGGGCAATCACTCAGACTAATACCGCTACCGATTTAACCTGTATCCAGAGGTTTTGCCCCGGATGCAGGTTCAACTGGTCACGGGAGTAGCGGGTGATACGGGCCAGCATTGCACAGCCATCCACATCCAGCCGCACCAGAACATGGGCCTGATTATCAGCCCCGGTTTCGCTGATGACGGTGGCCTGCAGGCTGTTGAGAATGCTGCTGTGCTCACTGGGATCCAGGCTCAGGCTGATGTCGCGGGCCTGTACCTTGAGCCGCAACGTCTGGCCGACTGCCAGCGGCCCATGGGCAACTCTCAGGTGTTGCGTGCTGCCTGGCAGTTGCAGGGTCAGCAGGTTGTAGTGCGCATCATAAGCAGCGACCCTGCCTTCGATCACCACCCCGGCGTCGTCATCCCGAGCAAGGGGTAGATCAAGCCTGGCCAGGGTTTCACCGATCGGACCACTGGCAAGCGCTTTGCCTTCACTGAGCAACACCATATGGTCAGCCAGACGTGCAACTTCGTCCTGGGAGTGGCTCACGTAGAGCACCGGAATATCCAGCTCGGCGTGCAGACGTTGCAGATAGGGCAGGATTTCACGCTTGCGCTGGCTGTCCAGAGCCGCCAGCGGCTCGTCCATCAGCAATAGCTTCGGGCTTGTCAGTAGCGCCCGGGCGATACCGACCCGCTGGCGTTCGCCGCCGGACAAATTATTGGGCGTGCGCTGCAGCAGGTGGGTAATGCCCAGCAATTCGGTGGCGTGGGCCAGGTCCACCCGCCGCTCATTGCGCGCAATGCGCCGCAGTCCGAACTCCAGATTGGCCAGCACCGACAGGTGCGGGAACAGGCTGGCTTCCTGAAAGATGTAACCCAGTGCGCGTTTATGTACCGGTACGAACAGATTGCTCTGGGTGTCCTGCCAGACTTCATCATTGATTTGCACAAAGGCCTGGCCGGCACGTTCAAGTCCGGCTATGCAGCGCAAACAGGTAGTTTTCCCCGAGCCGGAATGGCCATAGAGTGCCGTCACCCCCTTGCCGGGCAGTTGCAGGTCCAGGTCCAGGTCAAATCCCGGGTAACTGAGTTGCAGCCGGACATTTATCTGCGAGGTCATGCTCAACTCCAGCTTGCTTGAGATTTGCGGCTCGAGTACAGCGCCAGTAACACCAAAAACGAAAACACCAGCATTGCGCCAGCCAGCCAGTGTGCCTGTGCATACTCCAGGGCTTCGACGTGATCGTAGATCTGTACTGAAACCACCCGGGTTTTCTCGGGAATGTTGCCGCCAATCATCAAGACCACGCCAAATTCACCCACGGTGTGGGCAAAGCCCAAAATTGCAGCAGTGATAAAACCAGGTCGCGCCAGGGGCAGGACCACGCTAAAGAAGGTATCCCACGGATTGGCGCGCAAAGTGGCAGCCACCTCCAGTGGCCTGGGGCCAATGGCCGTAAATGCGTTCTGCAAAGGCTGTACGACAAAGGGCATGGAGTAGATGACCGAGCCTATCACCAGGCCTGCGAAGCTGAAGGTCAGGGTGCCAAGGCCGATGGCCTGGGTGAACTGGCCCACATAACCATGGGGCCCCATCGCCAGTAGCAGATAGAAGCCGATCACGGTGGGTGGCAATACCAGAGGCAGGGCGACAATTGCCCCGATCGCCCCCCGTAACCGTGACCGGGTATGGGCCAGCCACAGTGCAATGGGAGTGCCGATCAGAAGCAAAATGACCGTGGTCAGTGACGCCAGTTTCAGGGTCAGCCAGATTGCGGCGAAGTCAGCACTCGAGAGCGTCATTTACAGTTGATAACCGTAGGATTTGATAATGGCCTCGGCTTTCGGTCCTTTCAGGTACTCGGTCAGGGCCTTGGCGGCGGGGTTGTTCTCGCCTTTCTTGAGAATCACTGCGTCTTGCTTGATCGGATCGTGCATGGTCTCGGGGATGATCCACGCAGAGCCATGACTGACTTTGCCGTCTTTAAAGATTTGCGACAGGGCGACAAAACCCAGCTCGGCATTACCTGTGGACACGAACTGATAAGCCTGGGTGATGTTCTGGCCTTCAACAATCTTGTCCTTGACCTTGTCGGTCAGGCCCAGTTTAGCCAGCACTTGTGTTGCTGCCAGGCCGTAAGGTGCCGCTTTCGGGTTGGCAATGGACAAATGCTTGAACTGGTTTTTTTCCAGCACCTTGCCTGCATCATCGACATAGCCGTCCTTGGCAGACCACAAGGCCAGAGTGCCAATGGCATAGGTGAAACGGGAGCCAGGAACTATGTCGCCTTCTTTTTCGAGTTTCTCGGGGGTGCTGTCATCGGCCGCCAGAAAAACTTCGAACGGAGCACCGTTTTTAATCTGGGTATAGAACTGTCCGGTGGCACCATACGCGGCAATCAACTTGTGCCCGGTGTCTTTTTCAAATTCGCTGGCAATAGCCTGAATCGGTGCGGTGAAGTTGGCTGCCACCGCCACCTGCACTTCATCGGCCTGGACGCCGGTGACAGCGAGACACCCGATCAGTGCAGCAAGTGCGCCGGGGGTAAAGGATCGAACGCGTACATTCATGACGAAACTCCGTTAGAGGCGAGGGCGGCCCATCTTTATTGAGTTGTATCGGGCGCTAGGAAGATAAACGGTATATAAAAAAATACATAGCGTTTTGCTGTCTGGCGCAGTGCCCCGTGACTCAGCCTGCCTTGCGCAGAGTGATATTTATGCGTTGTTCTCCCAATACCGGGTGCTGCCCCGGCTGGATTGGCAGCACACCGTGGTAGCGCAGGCGGTCAACGCCACCCCAGACCACGATGTCACCATGAAATAAGGAAATGCGTTGTGCCGGGTCGCTGCGCTCAAAGCCGCCAAACTGAAAAACAGCCGGCAACCCCAAAGAGATCGAGACAATGGGCGCTTCAAGGGAACGTTCGTTTTTGTCCTGATGCAGAGACATTTTTGCCCCGGGGACGTAGCAATTGATCAGGCAGGCATCGGGGACGAAATGTTCAAAGCCTGCTGCGCCTGCGGCCGCTTCGGCCAGCGCGAGGAAGGTGTCGGGCATGGCAGGCCAGGGCTGCTTGCGCAACGGGTCGACCGGGCTGTAACTGTAGCCATTGCAATCACTGGTCCAGCCCAATTCGCCACAGCTGCTCAAGCGCGCCGACATGGTGAAACCGCCGGGCGTCTGCATGTGCCGAAAAGGTGACTGGATCAAGACGCCGGCCAGAGCCTGCAAGAGTGCCTCGGCCCACGGCAAGGCAAACCCGCGAAGCACAAACCCCTGCTCGCTGATGCTTTGCAGTCGGGCGGGTTGCTGCAGGTCCTCGTCAGCAAACAGGTCGAGAGTCATTGGTTAAAGCGGCTTGCTCGCTTTGACATCAGTGATCTTGTCGTCCGAGCCAGCGTGAATGATTTCAAGCGCTGCGCGGGCTTCTTCATCGGAGCCGGTGGGTAGCTGTGCAAACTCGAAACGACGCTCGCCGTTGAGTTTGTACTTGATCACGTATTTAGTGGTGTTACGCGTAGTGTCCACAATATTTCCTGTCTTTGAAGGCCGGGGATGTCAGGCTTAGCGGAGTTTGGAGCTGGAGCGACGCACGATCTTGATCGTAGGCTGGAAGCTTGGCTTGCGGGTCACGCTAATCGCCCGGCTGGTAACGGTATCAATGGTGATGTTCCAGAAGCCGGTGCTGGGTGTCGTGATTCTGGCCGGGAAATCCTTGAATGCGCCGCCGTGGTAGGAGTGACGGCCACCATTTTTGAAGCTGCGGAAATGTGCGTCGCTCATCAGGCGAATATTGCAGGGTTGAGAGCACTCGATGACGACAATGTCGTCTTCGTTAAGGTGCTCGCGCTGGTGAATAAATTTCATGGGGGCTCCAAGGGGAGGGCTTTAGCTGAAAAATCAGCAAGATAGCATGTGCTTTAGTCCAAAAAGGAGACTAAAGCCGCATATTATGCCTCGATGCAGACAAGTCTGACGCAAAACGCGGATAATTCGCCACAATTGAATATTTATTCCCTGTGGCCGGGGAGAAAACCTGGAGATCCACTGTCGTAGGATCTTTAACGGAGGAAATGTATGAAGCGGGGCGTTCTGTTGGCAATGCTGGTTTTGGGTGGCTGTGCATCAGTCACGGATATAGAACAGACGCTGCCCACCATGAGTGTGATATCAGGCAAGAAGCCTGATGCGTACGCTCAGTGCCTGGTACAACAACTGTCCAGTACTCGAAGGGCGCCACAAATTGAGCCGCATAAAGAAGGTTTACGAATCATCGTCCCGCAAAAGCTGACGTCGAATCCTACAGCCGTGATTGATATTGAAGAGCGTTCCGGCGGCAGCAGCATCAAGGTCTATGAAAGCATGTCCAACGTGCCGGTGCGTCCGGGAGATATCCGCAAAGCCGCAACCCATTGTATTTCTGGTTGATCGCTGGCAATCCGGGCCCACTGTCCCCTCTGTAAAACCTGACGGCTGCTGCTTGCGGTGTCAGGTTTTTTTGTGCCCGGGATTAAACCCGGTGCAAGTGCAGAGGGCGTTCAGACAGCAAGCCGGGGCTTGGCGTTAGCGGCAGGTTAGTGCTGTGGGCCCAAAGTCTGTCCTGAGTAAACTACTTGCACACCACCACAATATTTCGGCTGTTGAAATTGCCCACATCTACGCCCAAGGTTTTCTGACTATTGTCCGCCACCGGTGAGCCGTCAGTTCCCACAATGCTGTAGCCGGTCCCGGCACAGGAGGCGTCAGCCTTTTCGTAGCACTTGGCCCAGGACATGGCCTCGCCAGAACAGTCTATGCTCAGTCCTTGCTTGCCATCCACCAGATAGGTGCTGGATGCAGTGGCACAGCCGCCAAGAACCAATAGTGCAAGAAGCGTCAGGGGCTTATTCATCAGGGTCAGTCTTCGAGAGTTAGGGGTCAGGATTTATTGTTGCGTCGACGGGCTGCGGGTGCTGGCTGATCCTGGAGTACAGAGGCAACCTCTACTGCGGCCTGTTCCGACTCAAAAGGACCGGCGACTTGCTCGTCAGCCGAGTCGGTAATCCACCATTGATTCGGGCTGACATTTTTTATCAGGTAACCGTTGATGCTGTTTGTTGTGGCGGACATGGTGCAGTGGCCTTGTTGGCGGGGGAATGGGCGTAATAATAGCGCTTATTCAGGGCTTAAAGCTCGAGTAATGCCAGTTTGCCCACACTGCTTCAGAGCCCGTGCGGGCTGGTCCACAGGTCATGTGGAGCAGTGGCGATTAGAAAAACAGGCAATAAGTGAACTAACTGGCGCAAATTTTCTCTATGTTGGCATCAGTTTGCTATCGGGAGGCATTGTAAGCTCGAAGCCGCCTGATTAGACTGCGCCAAAATTCGAACGTACAGCCCTTTTAAGGACTCATATGATCAAGAAATGCTTGTTCCCAGCAGCCGGTTACGGCACTCGCTTTTTGCCAGCGACCAAAGCCATGCCTAAAGAAATGCTGCCGGTGGTGAACAAGCCACTGATCCAGTACGGGGTTGAAGAAGCACTGGACGCTGGCCTGAACGAAATCTCCATCGTGACCGGACGTGGCAAGCGCGCACTGGAAGACCACTTCGATATCAGCTACGAGCTGGAAAACCAGATCAAGGGCACAGATAAAGAAAAGTACCTGGTCGGTATCCGTCGCCTGCTGAGCGAATGTTCTTTCTCTTACACCCGTCAAACCGAAATGAAAGGCCTGGGTCACGCGATTCTGACCGGCCGCCCGCTGATCGGCGACGAACCCTTTGCCGTAGTACTGGCGGACGACCTGTGCGTCAACCTGGAAGGCGACGGTGTTCTGACGCAAATGGTCAAGCTGTACAACCAGTATCGCTGCACCATCATTGCGATCCAGGAAGTTGATCCCCAGGAAACCAACAAGTACGGCGTTATCGCTGGCGACCTGATTGGCGACGATCTGTACCGCGTGCGTAACATGGTTGAAAAACCGGCGCCCGAAGATGCTCCTTCGAACCTGGCCATTATCGGTCGCTACATCCTGACTCCGGATATTTTCGAACTGATCAAACAGACCGAGCCGGGTAAAGGTGGCGAGATCCAGATCACCGACGCCTTGATGAAACAGGCGCAAAACGGTTGCGTAATTGCCTACAAATTCAAAGGCAAGCGTTTCGACTGCGGTGGTGCTGAAGGCTATATCGAAGCAACCAACTTCTGCTTCGAGAACTTCTACAAAACGGGCAAAGCTTACTAACAGAGCCCGTCTGTAACGTTTCAAGAGAAAGCCACCTGCGGGTGGTTTTTTCGTTTTTTTACATTCGTCAGCACCGGTGCTGGTCAATCGCGCTGAAGTGATTATGCTGATGAGCTGCCCAGGAGATAGAAATGGCCTACGAATTTGATTTGTTTGTAATTGGTGCGGGATCCGGCGGTGTGCGCGCGGCCCGTTTTGCTGCAGGTTTCGGTGCCAAAGTCGCGGTAGCGGAAAGCCGCTATTTGGGCGGTACGTGCGTCAACGTCGGGTGTGTACCCAAAAAGCTGCTGGTCTACGGCGCACATTTTTCCGAGGATTTCGAACAGGCTTCGGGGTTTGGCTGGAGCCTGGGCGAGGCGAAGTTTGACTGGCCAACCCTGATCGCCAACAAGGACCGCGAGATTCATCGTCTCAATGGCATCTACCGCAACCTGCTGGTCAACAGTGGCGTGACCCTGCTCGAAGGCCACGCCAGACTGACCGGTCCCAACGAAGTGGAGGTCAACGGTCAGCGCCACACCGCCAAGAACATACTGATTGCTACCGGTGGCTGGCCGCAGATCCCTGAAATCCCGGGTCACGAACACGCGATCAGCTCCAACGAAGCGTTCTTTCTTAAAGAGTTGCCAAAGCGTGTACTGGTCGTGGGCGGTGGTTACATTGCGGTGGAGTTTGCCGGGATTTTCCACGGGCTGGGCGCCACGACTTCGTTGCTGTATCGCGGCGAGATGTTCTTGCGCGGTTTCGACGGAGCGGTGCGCAAGCATCTGCACCAAGAGTTGATCAAGCGCGGGATGGACGTGCAATTCAACGCCGATATTGCCCGTATCGACAAGCAGGCGGATGGCAGCCTCAAAGCCACCCTCAAAGATGGCCGCGAGCTGGTTGCCGATTGCGTGTTCTATGCCACCGGACGTCGTCCGATGCTCGATAACCTGGGGCTGGAGAACACCGGGGTCAAACTCGACGAGCGCGGTTTTGTTGAAGTGGACGAGCTGTACCAAAGCGCCGAGCCATCGATTCTGGCGATTGGCGACGTGATTGGCCGGGTACAGTTGACGCCGGTTGCACTGGCCGAAGGCATGGCCGTGGCACGGCGTCTGTTCAAGCCTGAGCAGTACCGCCCAGTGGACTACAAGATGATCCCGACTGCGGTGTTCAGCTTGCCGAATATCGGCACCGTGGGCTTGAGCGAAGAGCAGGCGATTGAAGACGGGCACCAGGTGCGGATTTTCGAGAGCAGCTTCCGGCCGATGAAACTGACCCTCACAGAGTGCCAGGAACGCACACTGATGAAGCTGGTGGTTGATGCCGACAACGATAAAGTGCTGGGCTGCCACATGGTCGGGCCAGAGGCGGGGGAGATCGTCCAGGGCCTGGCAATTGCCTTGAAGGCCGGTGCCACCAAGCAGCATTTCGACGAAACCATCGGCGTGCACCCGACCGCAGCCGAAGAGTTCGTGACCATGCGTACCCCGGCCAAAGGTTAAGAGCCGGCTCCCACACCGGCCTGTAGGAGCGAGCTTGCTCGCGATGGCCGCGACGCGGTTTACCTGATGAACCGCGTTATCCGTATCGCCGGCAAGCCGGCTCCCACAATAAAAACAGCATGCCCAACCCCGGCCTGTACCTGTAGGAGCGAGCTTGCTCGCGATGGCGGCGATGCGGTTTACCTGAAAAACTGCGTTATCCGTACCCGCATCGCCGGCAAGCCGGCTCCCACAACAAAAACAACATGCCCAACCCCGGCCTATACCTGTAGGAGCGAGCTTGCTCGCGATGGCCGCGACGCGGTTTACCTGAAGAACCGCGTTATCCGCATCGCCGGCAAGCCGGCTCCCACAACAAAGACAGCATTCCCAACCCCGGCCTGTACCTGTAGGAGCGAGCTTGCTCGCGATGGCGGTGACGCGGTTTACATGATGAATCGCGTTACCCGCATCGCCGGCAAGCCGGCTCCCACACCAAAAACAGCATGCTCAACTCCGGCCTGTACCTGTAGGAGCGAGCTTGCTCGCGATGGCCGCGACGCGGTTTACCTGAAGAGCCGCGTTATCCGTATCGCCGGCAAGCCGGCTCCCACAACAAAAAACAGCATGCCCAACCCCGGCCTATACCTGTAGGAGCGAGCTTGCTCGCGATGGCGGTGACGCGGTTTACATGATGAACCGCGTTACCCGCATCGCCGGCAAGCCGGCTCTCACAACTAAAACAGCATGCTCAACCCCGGGCTGTACCTGTAGGAGCGAGCTTGCTCGCGATGGCGGCGACGCGGTTTACATGAAGAACCGCGTTATCCGTATCGCCGGCAAGCCGGCTCCCACAACAAAAACAGCATGCCCAACTCCGGCCTGTAGGAGCGAGCTTGCTCGCGATGGCGGCGACGCGGTTTACATGATGAACCGCGTTATCCGCATCGCCGGCAAGCCAGCTCCCACAACAAAAAAGAGCATGCGCATCAGCTATCTGAAGTCCGCATACGGTATCAACGGTTGCACCGGCATCGGCAAGTTGCCCTGCCAGGTGTCAAACGTATACCGCAGGTAGAGCATCGCCCGGCTTGGGGCGTAGCCTTCACTGTGTTGATAGAGCAAGCCACCGCCCAGCACCAGATTGTCCGTCAGCCGGCGTTCTACCAGGCCCTGCAGGCGAATGCCGATGCCATTGCTGTTGCCTCCCGACGTCTCTCCCAGCCCTTCCGATAGCTCGTAGCCGGCCTGATCCACTGCGTGCAGAAGCTTGTCGTTCAGCCCGCTCAGAGGGTAGAGGTCGTTGGACTTGGTTTGGGCGTACGACCAGCCCACCGAGCTTTCCAGGGATACCGACCAGTTGGGCGTACGAAAGGCGTAGTTGAGCGGTACGCCGATGGAGAAGTATTGCTGGGGACTGTAATACCCGCCCTGGCCCAGGGTGTATTCGCTCAGGTCTTTGTCGTAGCTCCAGTACATCACGGTCAGACCGGTGCGCATGCGTTCATCGGCGCGCTCCACCAGGCGATAGTAATAGCCCGCCATGGCGGTGTTCTTGTGGTTGTCTTCGACATTCTTGCCAACCAGCCAATGCTGCCCAAGACTGGCCCACACGCCGTCAACACCGCCTTCGTCGTGGCTCAGGCTCAGGGTTACGCCGTTAGAGGTCACACCCCCCCAAGTCACGCCCGTATTGGGGTCGGTCGCACCGGAGTACGACAGGATCGAGTTGCTCAAAGGCCGGCGCGATCCGGTCAGCGTCCAGCCCACTGAGCCGATCTTGCTGCTGTAGGCCACGCCGCCGAGCCAGTTAGGCACTTTGAACGTATCCGGCGTGCGGCCGATATCAACGTTCCATGTCTCATTTTTCCAGCCAGCCGCCAGCATGGTGCCATTGGCCGATTGCGAGCGGTCCTCACAGCCCGAGAAGTCCGGTCCGTCGGTGCCTTTGCGCCTTACGGCTACCCCGCAGGTGCCATAGTTCTCACGGACAAGACCGTCCGGGTCGGCTTTGAAAGCCCCGGCATCCATGTTGATCTGCTCGGCCCGCATAAAGCCGGTGCCATCGGCAATCGGTAAATCCAGTTACAGGATGGTGGTCCGGGTGTCCGTATCCGAGGTGCCCTGGGAGGCATTGTCCGAGCGCCAGCCGTAATCAGTGTACAGATGCAGCGTCGGATTTTGTCGCTGGTACAGTTCATCCACGTCACTGCGCAGGCTGCTCGCCAGCCATTGGTCATCGTCTTTTTCACGACTGGCTATGGTCATGGCGCGATCGTCCCGCGGGCTGGCCTGCTGCGCGGGCAGCAACCCGGCACCGGCCATGCTTTTGGCGTAATAGTCCAGGGCTTGCTGCGGCTCAGTCGCGGAGATCAGGCGCGCTGCATCGCGGTACATCAACGGGTCGGCCTGGGGCGTCTTCAGCAGCTCGGCGTACATGGCCCGGGCTTTCCCCGGCTCACCCACGTCGGACCAGGCGTTGGCCACCCGGCGTTGCTGCGCAGGGGTCAAGACCACGCCCGGAGCCGGCTTGAACTGTGCCAACTGCTGACGGGCCGGGGCCAGTTGCTTACTGGCAATCAGGCTCTCGATTTGTCCCAACTGCGCATTGATGTCGCCAGGTTCATTCTTCAGCACCTGGCTGTACAGCTTTTGCGCCTGGGTAAAGTCGCCGCGTTCCTGGGCCCATCTGCCAACGGTCATCAGGTCGTCGTTGTCGGGTTTTTGCATCAGCAGGGCAATCGCCTGGGGCTCCTGGCCGGCTGCGCGCAGACTGTCGGCCCGGGCCACCAGCACGTTGCGCTGCAAGCGCGCATCGAGCTGAACCATGTCGTCAGTCCATTGCGCCCTGGGCAACAGTTCCAGCGTGCTCAAGGCACTGGCATCGCGCTCGGTGCTCGACAGGTAAAGCGCGTAAGCGTAAAGCGCCTGCGGATTTTTGCCCTGGCGCTGCATCAACTGTTTGAAACTGGCGTCGGCGGCGCCCGGTTGATTGATTTCGCGCTGGGCATTGGCCAGGCGATAAGTCAGCCAGGGTTCATCAGGGGTCAAGTTGCGGATTTTGCTCAGCAGCGCCACCACTTGGGGCCAGTCCTTGCGCTCAGCGGCGGCATCGGCCTGGCGGTTGAGCTCGTCCAGCTCCAGGCTTTGGCGCAACCCGGCGAATTCCCTTTGACTGGCAGGGGGCAGGCTATTGAGGAAGGCCTTGGCCTTGTCCGGTGACTGGGCGGTATACAGGCGCACCAGAGCGCGCACCGCACTGCCATTGCCGGGTTCCAGGCGACGGGCCTGCAGCAGCAGGGCTTCAGCCTGGATATCATCGTGTCCGGCACGGGCAACGCTGGCCAGCCCGATCAGCGGGTCGGCATCCGCAGGTTTGGCTTTGCGCGCTTGTTGGTAAGCGTTGCGGGCAGCGACCAGGTTGTTCTGCTCCAGGGCCTTGTCGCCTTGACTGAGCAGCATCCGATAACGGCTGGCGTCCATCAGGTCTTGCCATTTGCTGATATTGGACGTGTCCTGATCCTTGGTCCGCGCGGTGGCGAAATTGGCACTGGACTCCTGATAGCGGCCCTGGCGAAACAGGGCCATACCCAATGCTCCGTAGAGCGTCGGGTCCTCGGGATATTGCTTGATGGCACGGCGCAGCAGACCTTCGGCGGCCACAGGGTTACGGGACTGATCAATCATCTGCTTGCCCTGTGCGCCTGCTTGCCAGGCCGGATCACCAAGCAAATGCTGTTGGGTCTGCAGATTTTTGCTGGCTTCGCCAAGCAGCGGGGAGGCCGGGTACCGATTGACAAAAGCCTGCCAGGCCTGGGCGGTAGAGCGATTCACGGGCTGGCCATTGAGGTACTGGTATTCGCGCTCGGCGGCGGAGTTGCTGGCCAGCGGGTCGGTTGACAGTTGATGCAGCACCACCAGCGCTTCAGGTGCCCGATTCTCACGGAACAGCAAATCGGCCAGGGTTTGGCGCAGCCCCACGTTACCCGGGTACTGGCTATCCAGTGCGCGCAGTTGTTCGATCACCCTGGGCCGTTGGCCGGGGATATTGCTGCGAATACGCAGATATTCCAGTGAGGTGGCGAAATCCGGAGGCGCATTGCCAAACAGTTGCTCGAAAATGGTGGCAGCTTCTTCCGGGCGGCCTGCGGCGGCAAACAGGCGGGCCTGCTGCAGGGCTTTCTGGCTTTGCGGGTCTTGCAGTTTCATCAGGCTCTGGGCCTGGCGCAGCGCTGGCGAGTCGGGCGCGATGCTTTGCAATTGTGCAAGGCGCTGGTTTGCCAGCCCCGGGTTTTTGTCCAGCAAGGCCTGGCGGATCGAGGCCACCAGCGCTTGGGGATTGTTCGGTGCGATCAGGCTCAGGCGCGCCAATGAGTCGCGCACCAGATCTTCGCGGTACAAGGCTTCACCGATCCGCACCTGCTCCAGCAACCACTGTTGCTGATCCTGCACGCTGACTGGCTGGGCCATGGCCGCAGTGGAAAAACCGCTGAGCAATAACGCCCATGTCGTTAATTTTTGCATGTGTTCGCCCACGCAGGACTGAGCCGACCATCCTTGTCAAAGCGATAGCGTTGTTGATCCCAGCCCTGGCCGAACAACAGCAACGACTGGTTGTAATAAGCATCGGCCGCGGGCGGGTCTTGCTGCACGCGAGCCTGCTGGACCGCCAGCGCCGGTGAATCGGCGCTGGCGAGCAGCGGTAACAGGGCCCCTGAGAAACCCACCGGACCGGTGCCGGTGTAGGTGCCGGTTATGGCATCTACGCTCTCTGGCGGATAACCCAGGGTCCGGGTCAGATTGACCATGGGGGCAAAGTGCTGTTGCAGGGTCTGGCGATTGGTCGCGTCCGGGGCCAGCATGCCGAGCCACAGGTAGACGCGGATCGCATCGTAGTCCCCCGCGCTGCCATCCTTGGGGTCCGGGGCCCAGCCGCCTGCGGCTTGCCACAGCAGCCAGTCAGGGGCAAAACCCTTGGGCGAACCTTCGATCAGCAGACGTTGCTGATTGCTTGCCAGCTCGGCCCAGATAGGTGAGATCTGGGCAAAGCGGGCCAGCAGTTGGGGCGGCATATAGCTGGGGTTCAGGCGCCAGCCTTGATCGCTGTCAAATCCCACATCACCGGGCAGTAGCATCAGGCCCAGCCCGGGTAACGTGCGCAGGCTTTGGGCGGCGCTGCGCCAGAGCATGTTTTGCCCTTGCGCGATATAAGCCGGCCACTGCCACAGCCGCCCGGCCTCCAGCAAGCTGTAGGCAATCCACAGGTCGGAATCGCTGGCGTTGTTGCTATCCAGCACTTGCCATTTGCCGCTCTTGGACTGTCCCCACTGCCACGCGGGCAGATGCTTATCAAGATTGCCCTGGGCCAGGTTGTTGCGGGTCCAGTCGAGAATTTTTGCGAAACCTTGCCGGTCGTTACCCACCAGGGCAAAAAACAGCCCGTAGCTTTGCCCCTCGGAGGTGGTGATCAGCTGCGCCGAGGAGCTATCGATAATGCGTCCGTCGGCGCTCATCATCGCCTTCTTGTAACTGTCCCAGGCGGGCCAGTTACAGGTAGCAGCGCTCACCACCTGGGGCAAGGCGCCGAGGGTCACGGACAGGGCCAGTGCAGCAAGGCGTCCCATGGTCTCAGTCATCCTTGTGCAGGCGACGGTTGGCTGCCCAGCTCAGGGCCCGCCACAGCAGGAAGGCTGTCAGCAGAACGCTGATGACCGCCAGTACCGCCAGCAACACCGGGTGCTCGGACAGTTGATACCACAGCAGCAGGTACCACGGCAGATTACCCACGTAGTACTGGTCACCCACCAGTTGGCTATAAACCCCGCTGCTGCGAATCAGCGCAACAGAGCCTGCCACTGCATCCAGTTTGCCGCTGTCGCCGATGGCATCACGCAGCAGGTTGTAGTCGGCGTCGTCATTGCCCAGCAGTGCAACGATGCTGCGCTGGTCATGGTGCGGTGACTGCATGCCCAGAATGGCTGCAATCGGTGCCTGGGCCGTGACCTCTGTGCGGTTGGCCGGTTTGTTGCGCTGATCAGGCGACGGGCCGCGGCGATTGTTGGCATCGATGGCGGAATTGCCATAAGGCTGTACCAGCATGTCGCGCTGGCGTTGCAGCAACAGGCTCAGGTCCGGATTGTCGCGCATCTCCGGTGCCATTTGCCCCAGCAACAGCAGATCAGCGTCTTCTTTGGCTGCCGCCTGCCAGTCATCGCTCAGGCGCAAACCGAAGGCCGGATAGCCGGAGCGGGCAGAAATCCCGGCCACGGCTTCAAGCAGGGTACTGATCTGGGTAGGAGTGGTCTTGGCCGGCACCACCACGATCGATTCCGACATGTCGGCCATGCGGCTGAACGGGAAACCGCTGCGGGCGAAGGCCTTGAGGTCTGGCATGCTGATGTAGTGGTGGTAGCCGGACAGGTCGATGGTCGAGTCTTCATCGATGATGGCCTGGGTGTTGGCCGGCAGTATGGTCTGGCAACGATCACGCTGGGCGCTGCCCATGGTACTGGCGAAGTTGAAGTCGAAACGCAGGCGGTTGCGGTCGCCAATTTTCAGCGAAGGTACCACCAGCTTGTCATTGGCATTGGCCGTGTCGTTGGACAGCACCGCCAGACGCAGTTCTTCAAGGCTGCTGGTGTCTTTGCGGACCAAAGGCAGGCTGGTGATGAACTGTTCGTTGAGGCTGATGTTCAGGCGCGAATCATCATTGGCCGACGGTGCGGTGTAACGGTATTGGGTGCGCAACGGAATGCCCTGGTTGCGCCACACAAACAGGTCGGGTGGCAGGTTCACATCCAGGGTGATCGGCCGCGGTTGCAATCCGCTTACTTGCAGCTGCTGCGGGTAGCTGATCAGCTCGGCGAAGCGCACCGGGCGGTCGGTACGCATCCAGGCCGGGGCATCGTAAGGTTTGCGGGGCTGCAGTTCTTCGACCTTGTCGATGGTCACGCGAGAGCCGCGCAGCAGGTTGCCGCCCAGAGCGAGGGCCTTGGCCGCGGTGGCCAGGTCTTCTTCGTTACGGCCCATGATCAGCAGGATTTTGCTGTAAGGCGCATCCGGGTGGTCAATCAGCTCGACCACAGGCGCGGTCACGGCCGGGAATTTTTCCAGGTCGCTCATGAACGCCGGGCGGTGATCATTGGTGGCAAACACCACCGAAGGCTGAGTGGCTTCCTTGTTTTGTACGCTTGGCAAAGCGTCATACAGCACCGGGAAACTGGCGCCGCGCCAGTTGGACTGGCTGCCGAAGTACGACGCCAGAATGGCGGCGGCTTTCTGTTCGCCCAGGGTCGGGTTGGCAGCGAATACAAACGGCAGTTCAAGTTTGCCGCTGTTGCGTGGATCAAAGAACGGCAGCGGGAAAAAAGCCAGATCGTTGGTCAGGCTCAGCGCCTGCTCTTGCAGGGTGATGCTGCTGGAACGGCTGATATTGACCCACAGGGTGCTGTTGGCCGGGTCTTCGCAGATATCGGTGTAGTGGCCGATAAACTCCAGGCGAACCCGGTTGAAGTCCGAAATCAGGCGCGGATCAAGGGCCATCTGCTGAGTGGTTTTACGCCCCAGTTGATCCTTGTCGATGGGTAGCACCCCCATCAGCACATCATTGAGGTACACCCGGATATGGGAGACGGTCGGGATCAGCGAGGGCGAGGGGGTGTACTCCAGTTGCAGGCGGGCATCGCTGGCAATCCGGTCGCGGCGCAGGGTGAACTCCACTTGCTCCGAGTTGTTGATCCCCAGCAGCAGGGTGTCGGTGGCACGCCCCAGCTGTTCAAAGGTGCGGGTCACCGTCCAGCTCGGCAATGGCTGGAGCGAGTCCTCCACGGGCGGCTTGGGCAGCGGCGCAGGCGAGCTGCCCGGCAATGGCAGCGGTGCAGACATCAGCTGTGAGGCGAAGGTCATTAGCGCAAGGCTGGCGAAAAAAGCTTTTTTGGAAAATCGACTCATGATCTGCTCACTGGCCGGGAGATAAGAGGGGTGGACGCTTTGGGCATGCGCGGCAAAAAGCTGCCCAGCCACTGAAGAACTCGCATGAACGGACGCGCAAGCGTGCGCACCCAGGCAGGCAGGTATTGGTAAAGGCGGTAATAGCCTTTGGCGCCCAGGGCGAGAATTTCTCTCAGGCTCTGGATCGGCTTGTCGGCTTCGAATCCGCTGTTGTGATCGAGCCAGGCATCGGCCCGGCCAAAGGTGCACTGGACGAACTCGATTTTCTGTTCGGGCGCCAACCCGGCGAAGCTCAAACCCATAAACATGTCGTGGGAGCGGGTCAGGCTGCCGGTGAATACAAACTCGCGGTTGCCGCGCTGCAGAATCAGTGACACCAGGGTGCCGACCGGCAATTGCAGGGGCTGAATGAGCTGCAGGCCGACCCCGCCATCGGAGTAGTCCACCAGTTCACAGGGGTAGCAGTGGCCGTCGCTGAGTCTGATCGCCCCCGGCAACCGGGTCTGCACCCGATGGGTGTGACGCACCTGGCGCACTTCAGCAGCCACGGCCACGGCAGCACCGATGATCAGCAGGTTGTAAATCACCCACAGCACGCTGACGAAAATAGTGAAAATCTCGTCTTTGGGCCCGTAAAACAGGCGCCATACCGCAAAGCCGAGGCCGAGTACGTTGAGCAGCGACAGCACCAGGTAAGGTTTGGCGGTCTGCCAGTCGAACTGGTTCTCCTCCATCATGCCGCCCTTGGCGGTGACGTTGAACTTGCCCCGGGACGGGCTGAACAAGGCCACGGTGGTCGGCCGTGCGATGTACCAGGCCAGCACGGTCTCGTACACCTCGCCCCAGAATGTCTGGCGATAGGCGCCTTGCATCCGTGAGTTGGTCAGGCTGGCATGGATCATGTGCGGCAATACGTAGAGCAGGATCATCAGCGCCGGGGCGTAAATGATGTAGGCGTGCAGCAGCAGAAAGGCCAGCGGCGCAGTGAGGAACACGATCCGCGGCAGCCCCACCAGAAAGTGCATCATGGCGTTGGTGTAGCAAATACGCTGGAAGAGGGTCAGGCCTTTGCCCAGCAGCGGGTTGTCGGTGCGGAAAATCTGCACCATGCCCCGTGCCCAGCGGATCCGCTGGCCGATATGGGCCGACAGGCTTTCAGTGGCCAGGCCGGCAGCCTGGGGGATGCGCAAGTAGGCCGAGTTCCAGCCGTTGCGATGCAGGCGCAGAGCGGTGTGGGCATCTTCGGTGACGGTTTCGACGGCAAAGCCACCGATCGAGTCGATCGCGCTACGCCGGACGATGGCGCAAGAGCCGCAGAAGAACGCGGCGTTCCACATATCGTTACCGTCCTGGATCAAGCCGTAAAACAGCTCGCCTTCGTTGGGGCGGTTGCGGAAAGTCCCGAGGTTGCGCTCGAACGGGTCCGGTGACAGGAAGTGGTGCGGTGTTTGCACCAGTGCCAGTTTCGGGTCGCGCAGAAACCAGCCCACGGTCAATTGCAGGAAGGAGCGGGCAGGCATGTGGTCGCAGTCAAAAATCGCTACCAGCTCGCCGTCGATCTGGGTCAGGGCATGGTTCAGGTTGCCGGCCTTGGCGTGGCGGTTGTCGGTCCGGGCGATATAGTTGATGCCCGCTTCCTCGGCGAACTGTTTGAAGCTTGGACGGTTGCCGTCATCGAGCAGGTGAATGCGCAACTTGTCCTTGGGCCAGTCGATACCCAGCGCGGCATACACCGTGCCGCGGGTCACCGAGAGCTCTTCGTTGTAGGTAGGTATCAGCAGGTCGACCGTAGGCCACAGGCTGGTATCGCGTGGCAATTGCGCCGGCTGGCGATTGAGCGGCCAGGAGGTCTGAACGTAGCCCAGAATCAGCACCAGCCAGGAGTAGGTTTCTGCCAGCAGCAAAATAAGGCCGCATACCAGATCCAGGGAGTCGTTCCAGTTCAGGGTCGAGGTGTAGCGCCACCACAGGTAGCGGCACGAGATGATCACTGAAAGGGCAATCATCAACAGCGTCGGGAAGCGCCCCGGTATACGCCGCACCAGCATCGCTATGCCCCACAGCAAGATAACGAACACCAGTTGTGCCAGATACCCGAAGGGTTCGGTCACGCAGATAATGATCAATACCGCTGCCAGCACGCCAATGGCGATGTACAGCGCCTTGCGCAGGGGCCAGCCCATGGTGTTCCAGCGGCGCGTGCTTTTAATCACTTGCGGGCTGATCGCCGTAGGCAACCGCACAAAGGCATTGGACAGCAGGTTCCAGGGCTGCTGCACAATCCTCAGCAAGGCCTGCAGCAGCGAGCGCACATACTTGCCTGGCGAGCGGCGGCCCCGGCTCTGCTCGGCCGGGCGCACCAGCAGCAGCCACAGGCTCTGGATCGCATAGCGCAGCGGGTCGCCAATGCTCGCGGACTTGTCCGCCAGATGCGGGTACAGACGTCGGTGCTGTGCGCGCAGGGCTTTCCAGCTGGGGGATTCGAGGCGCAGGAAAATCCAGCCGAGCGCCTGAAGCGAAGCCAGAACAAAGGCCGTGAAACGGCTGCAGTTTTGTTCACGGCGCAAATAGGTATAGGGAAACCAGCGCTCTGTCATTCAAGCCTCCGGCCACGCAGCAGGCACCAACTGGCAAGGCTGAGGATGTCCTGGGCGATCAGGCTGCCCGGGGCATAACGGCCTGCCGGTTCGCGCCGGGCCAGGGCTTCGCCCACGGCTTCATCGCTATGCAGGCTGACCGGCAGCAGGTAGCGGGCATAGCGATATTGCCAGATCAGCACCAGGTCACGTTGTAACTGGCTGGCCGCGTCATAGCGATTGACCAGCAACAAGGGCCCATGGCTTAGCTGTGGCTGCAACAGTACATGGCAAGCCGCATCGGCATTGATTACGGTGATTGCGATCTCGCAGTGCGGGTTAGCCGCATGTCCCGGCAAGCGTTGCGGCAGATCGAACAAGATCCAGTCAAAGGCCTCGGCCAGCTCTGCCTGGCGCTGCTTCCAGAGTTCGGGGTCGGCCAGCAGCAAGGCATCGAGCTGCAGGTATTCGTCAGTGCTCAACTGACCATAGGGCAGTACACAGAGCCCGGGCTCAACGGTCCATGCCTGCTGGTGCCAGGGTTGCTGGTCCAGGGTGGCCCGCGCCCAGCCCTCAGGCGGGCCGAGCTTGAGGTTGAAGTGCAAGCCGAGGGTGTTTTCCGGGCACATGTCGACCATCAGGACTTTTTGTCCCAGCTGGTGCAGTGCGTAACCCAGTGCCGCCAGGGTGGAGCTGGTGCCCACTCCGCCACGCACGCCATGCAGGCTCACGCAGATCATGGGTTCGGCTCCGCGGGCAAGTCCTGGGTGTTCGCCCTTTGCAGCTCTTCGACATGGGCCAGCAGCGGCCACCGTTCAAAGGCTTGCAGCAACTCCATCTGCGCCGAGACGTCGACATAATTGAGCGACGGCAAGTCGATCATCGATTTGAGGCGGGCGATGTCATCGGCGCGCTCTTTGCGCGAAAGGATGTCGGCGCTTATTTGAGCTTCTGTGGGTAAGGTAGCCATCCACCGTTCTCCTTGATTCGCACATAAGGCTTGCCGTTGTAGTCCAGCACAACAGTCCCAGAGTTTTCCGATACTTTCGCGGTCTGCGGCAGGTCAGTCAGCAGTTTTGTCCAGTCCACTGTCTGGCCATTACTGAGGGCCGGGTCGGCATACAGGCGGGCAATGATTTCGGCAACGGCCAGATAGCTGCTTGGCTCGGTGATATGCACCGGTGCGGTCTGCCCGTTATCGCCCATATTGATCAGCTTGATGCCGACCGGAACGTGGGTGATGGAGTCACTGGGGATTTCGCGCATGCCGGCAATCTGCATCCGGTCGCCATGCAGGGCTGCACCGTGCTCAGGCACGATGGCCACAACCACCCGACGGCCACTTTTTTGCAGCTCTTTAAGGAACGAATTCAAATCATCGAGCAAAAGCTGGGCCCGGCTGCTGTAGTCGGCTGCCTGGGTGCCGCCATCGGACTGCACCTGACGGTTACCGTCGTGCAGGGTGGTGGTGTTGTAGAACAGCGCCATATTCGGCTGCTTTTCGTTCAGGCGGTGTTGCCACCATTTGCTCAGCACATCGCGGTCGCGCCAGATCGGCGAGCCATCGAAGCCGACATAGGTGCGTGGCAGGCCAGCCGGAACAACCCCCAGCGCCGGCTGTGGCAATTCACCCTGTTCACGGACTTCCTGGAGAAAGCCGTCGAACTCGCCGGTGTGGTTCAGCATCAACTCATCCGAGAAACCCAGCTTGCGCAGGTCATCAAACAGCAGGCACTGATCGGCCGGTGGCTTGTACAGCTGAGCGTGGGATGTCTGGCCGCAACTGGCGCGTAACAGGCGGATCGCTGCCGGGCCGCTGTAGGCTGTAGCCGAGTTGAAGTTGTCGAAAATCACATCCATCTGGCTGAACCGCGAGTTATCACGCAAGCCCACGGCATCCAGGTCGTCCCAGGCCATGGAGCAGATATTGATCACCAGCAGGTCAAACGGCGGTGGCTTGACGGCGGGGTCCTTGAATTCGACCTTGCGGCTTGATTCAGCAAGATAGAATTTGTCCAGATAGCCATTGAGCGTCGCATCGTCCGGTTCACCGCCGCTGCCGGCCTGAGCGGTCTGGCCGGGCTGGGTGCTGGCCATTTGCTGATCGGCGGCAGGGGGCAGCAGCCATTGCAGGCTGCCCATGCTCAACCAGGCAAAGCCCAGCAGGGTGAAGGTGGTCAGGCGCAGCCACTGGCTGAGAAACAGATAGCCGACCACCAGCAACAGCAACATGGCACACACTTGCCAGTCGATGAAACGCCCGAGCAATTCAACGATGTAGTCGAAAGAGAAATCCAGTACCCCGGGTTGCGCCAGCAAACGGCTGAACGGCGGGAACCAGGTGTCTTGGTACAGCAGTGCCACAGCCACCGGGATTGCTATCAGGGTGCGTGCGCGGCGCAGCATTGGATGGCCGATGGGGATCAACAACACCAGGGCGAAGATCAGGTTGGGCAATACCTGGAAGTTCAGGTGACCGGTCCAGGTCAGCAGGAATTTGCCGAGGAAATACACATTCCAGGCTCCCAGGCCGCGCCAGGAGCCGGAAATCTTGTGCGCCGGGGAGGCAGGCTTAGACAGACTCATCGGGCGCTCTCAAAGAAGGGCTGGCAGGTGCACGACGTCGAACGCCGCGGGATTTCAGATAGCGGGGTGACAGGTACTGTTCGAAGTGATCCTTCAAGTACCTGCGGATGCGCTGTGCGAACAGTGTCAGCAGCACGGTTACCACGCAGGTCAGGACAATCACATCAATCAGGTCAAGGAACGTCATGCTTGTGGCTCACGAATGGGCAACGTGGTGCGTTGCGGTGTTAACGGCATGCGGCTACCGGCAGCAGGTGTCGCCATTACGGTGTTTTCAATCGGAATACTCAGGTGGGCAGGTACTGATCCGGCCTGCATAAAAGCGTCCTGCGGCAGATCATCGGGGCCGGTGAGCACCTGACGCTGGAGAAACATGTCACGCCATGGCAGGCGGCAGATATTTCCCAGGGCCGGGTCCAGGCCATCGGCACGGCAGGCGAACAGAAACAGATACAGGTCTTCATCCAGTACGCAGGCAAAGTCACCGTAGCGGCGCAGGCACATCTGGTTCAGGAACAGTTCTTCGGCCAGCCCGGGAACCGGTTGAAACCGGACCAGTTGGTGGGTGACTTCACCGGAACTGTCGTTATAAATCTGCTCCACGGTTTCGAAGAATTCCCGCGGGCTTACCAGACCGCGAATCTGCGGTGGCCGCTGGCGTTCCAGCAGCGTTGCAAAGTCGCTGTTCTGGCTGTATTGCCAGCGCTGGCCCTGAACACTTTCGATCATGCTGAGGAATCTTGAGAGCAGGGTGCCGTCCGGAACAATCAGGTTGGCCCCGCAGGCCAGCAGCAGTCGCTCGTCGCGATAGCGCACGGCGGGTTCCATTTCCCGCACTACGATCTTCAGTGTCGGGCCGCACTGTTCCCGCAGGTCGTGCAGTTGTTAGGCCAGATCGAGCAGCTGGTGGCTGTTGTCGATCCCGACAATGACTGTGGCCTGTCTGGCGTTGCGGGCTTCTGCAAGCAATGCTTCGCGGCTTTCAAACAGATACCAGTGTTTTGACAGTGATGGCGTGCCTTCCAGCACGGCGCGTTCGGCCAGGTACAGGTGCTGGTCGTCACCGACCCGTGGCTGCACGTCGACTGCGGTATCGGGGATCAGGGTAAGGGCATTGTCCTGGATCGCGAGTTTGAACTCCTGACCTGCCGTTACCCCCATATGGTTGTGCCAGAAGTGCAGTTGGTAACGCATGACACCGTTATGGCGATACAGGCGACCCAGGCCGGACAATGTCTCGTTGAGTTGCAGCAGTTGCGCATGCAGGAGCGGCGCCTCGCCGTGGGTAATCACCAGCAAGGTTGCATCGCGCAACTGCAGCCACTCGTGCAGACGCTGACACCAGCGTTGCAACTGTTTTGCGGTGGTGGTTTCAGCCCAGCAGCTGGCAGGTAGCAGCAAGGTAATCTGACTGCCGGCAGCGACACCGATGCGGCCCATATCCCGGGTCAGCGTGGCGAGCCCTTGCTCGACTTTGGCGAGGGGGATCTCGAACTGCCGGAGTTTGTCGGGGCCCAGATCGGCCGCCATTGTGCCGGTGATACTTTGCACCGCGTCCGCACAGCAAATCAGGGTCGCAGGTACATGCTCGGGAATCGCTTCAAGAAACTGTCGGGCCAGCAGCCTTGCATCAGCCTGTTGATCGACCGCGACCCAATACAAGCCACCGGTGCGCAACACGATCTGTTGATCAAGCAATCCACGGATAGCCAAGCTGATATGAACCAAGCGTAACGTCCCCCCAGGGATATACGAGTTGCAATACACCCCATGTTTGTCGGAAGTATTGTCTCGTTGCATACAAGGCGTTCGAGTAATGCCTTGCAGCGGTGACTTATTATTGACGCCAATCAAATGTTGATCGACATTTTATATAGCGGTGCCCGATGCGAAATACACCTGTTTGTTGGTTGTAAGCAATGCTCTGGAAGAGTAGTAGTTAAAATTAGAGCGTGTAGGCAGATGCGCATCGTATCACTGAAAAATCATCCGAGACTATGATTCCAGTCACATGTCGTCAAAAAAATACCGCCTATTTTTCCGTCGGCATTTAATTGGCGCCTTGAGGGATCGCGTTTAAAGCGGGTTTGCGGGCGTGGAATTCAGCCCTCTGTACGCAGGCGAAGACGCTTATGTGTACGCCTGGCTTTCTCGGTGACCTGTTGCGTGCTATTGCTTAGGTGGGGGTGTTGGCTTGAGCCCCTTGAGCGGACTCATTTAAAGAGTCTGGAATCGTCACCGAAACGTCTAAGAGGTGCAGATATGCCAGTCAAACACGATTTGTTGCAAGACTTGGGACTCACTAAAGAGGCTGTCAGCAAGTGTCGCAGCGAAAACGCTCATCTGAACCAGTTGTTTGTGCAATATGCCGAGAAGGATGCCGAGGTCATTGAAGCGGAGGCCGGGGAGGCCATTGGTGTCCCGGATGAGGTCTTGAAGAAACTCAAGGAGCAAAGGCTCCAGATCAAAGACAAAATTGTCCAACTACTGAACGTTTAAGTCACCGCAAGCTGCAGGAATCGTATATGTCCAGAATTATCAAAATTGTTGCCACCTTAAGTGCCAAGCCTGGTCATGGACCGGCTGTTAAACAGGCGCTGAGTGCATGTGTGGCCGGATCACGGGCTGAAGCCGGTTGTCTTTTCTATGACCTGCATGTAGACCGCTCCAATCCCGAGCGTTTTGTATTCATCGAAGGCTGGAAGGACATGGCGGCCATTGAGCACCACAAAACCACAGCGCATTACCTGGCGATGGGCAAAGCTGTTGCTGACTTGATCGAGCATCGTGAAGTGCTGTTGCTGGACGAGTTGAGTATCTGAGACACGGATCAACACAGCAGCATCAAGCGGCGGCCCTGAACAGGCCGCCGTTTTCATGTCGGGCTTGTGCAAGCTTGTTAAGTTCCTCGGCAGCGACTACAGGGCCTTGGCCATGTCGCGTAACAGGTATTTCTGGACCTTGCCGGTCGAGGTCTTGGGCAGCAGGGTAAACACTACCGTGCGCGGCACTTTGAATCCCGCCAGGTGCTGGCGACAAAAAGCAATGATATCCAGCTCGAGCACCTGCTGGTGGTCATCCTTGAGGGTGATAAAGGCACAGGGCGTTTCGCCCCACTTTTCATCCGGGCGGGCGACCACCGCCGCTTCCAGTACCCCGGGATGACGATAAAGCACGCCTTCAACTTCGATGGTCGAGATGTTTTCGCCACCCGAAATGATGATGTCTTTGAGCCGGTCACGAATCTCCATGTAGCCATCCGGGTGGCACACGGCCAAATCCCCGGTATGGAACCAGCCCCCCTCAAAGGCTTGCGCCGTGGCACTGGGGTTCTTCAGGTAACCCTTCATAACGGTGTTGCCACGCATGAATATCTCACCCATGGTTTCTCCGTCCCGCGGGGTCGGTACCAGGGTTTTCGGATCGGCAACCATTACCCCTTCCAGCGTCGGATAGCGTACCCCCTGGCGGGATTTGATCTGCGCACGCTCGGCCAGTGGCCGGGCATCCCATTGCTCATGCCAGGCGCAAATGGTCACCGGGCCATAGACTTCGGTCAGGCCATACACGTGGGTGACTTTGATGCCCATTTCTTCCACCGCACCTATCACTTGGGCCGGTGGTGCTGCACCCGCGACCATCACACTCACCGGATGATCGATGGCAACCCTGGCGGATAGCGGCAGGTTGGTCAGGGCATTGAGCACAATCGGCGCGCCGCACATATGGGTGACCTGATGCTCCTGGATCAGACTGAGAATTCGTTGCGGATCAACCCGGCGCAGGAACACGTGCACGCCGGCCAAGGCCGTGATGATCCACGGGTAGCACCAGCCGTTGCAGTGGAACATCGGCAAGGTCCATAGATACACCGGGTGATTGCCGATGGCCCAGACCATCTGGTTGCCCAGGGAGTTAAGGTAGGCCCCGCGGTGGTGATAGACCACGCCTTTGGGGTTGCCCGTGGTGCCGGAGGTGTAGTTGAGCGCGATCGCCTGCCACTCATCTGCCGGCCATTGCCACGGGTAGTCAGGGTCGCCCTCGGTCAGCAGCGCCTCGTAATCCAGTGTGCTGACCGGCTGGCCTTCGCCGTATTGCGGGTCATCCACGTCGATGATCAGCGGTGGATGATCAAGCATGGCCACGGCAGCATGGATCACGGCATGGAATTCACGGTCGGCAATCAACACCCTGGCTTCGCCGTGGGCCAGCATGAAGGCAATGGCTTCGGCGTCGAGGCGTACGTTAAGTGCATTGAGCACTGCGCCGAGCATGGGCACCGCAAAGTGGGCTTCGAGCATGGCCGGGATATTGGGCAACATCACCGCCACGGTATCGCCCTTGCCAATTCCGCGAGCGGCCAGCGCACTGGCCAGACGCCGGCAGCGCTGGTAAGTCTGCAGCCAGGTGCGGCGAATCGAGCCGTGGATCACGGCGGGGTAGTCCGGGTAGACACTGGCTGTGCGTTCGATAAAGCTCAACGGCGACAGGGCAATATGGTTGACAGCATTGGGCTCAAGGCCTTGCTCAAAAATCGACATGAAGGTCTTCCGGTGGCTGATTGTTAGCTCTTTGGCTGCCCGCGCCCATCGGTGGGCGGGACAGTTTTATGTCCGGCCTGACTTATAGCTCACTCGGTGTGGCATAGGGAAGCAATGGCCCTGGGCTAATCCAGCAGCGCTGCCAAGGCAGCCATCACCTCGGGCTTGTCGGTGTGGGCCACGTTAAAACGCATGCAGTGGCGCAGTGCGGGGTCAAAGCCGAACAGGATGCCCGGCGCCAGCACCAGATCCCGGGCGAGCGCCTCCTGGGCCAGGGTTGCGGCGTCCCGTGCGGCGGGGAGCGTGGCCCAGATATACAGGCCCCCGGTGTAAGGTGCATTGAGGGTGAACCCCAGGCCTTGCAACCAGCTGGCCACCCGCGCACCGCTGGTCAGCAGACCTTGCATCACCCGCTTGCGGTGTTTGTGATAGGTGCCGTCAGTGAGCATCGAACAGACGACCTGTTCGAACATTTCCGAGGTGATACCGCCGCACATCAGTTTCAGATGGGTCAGGTTGGCGGCTGCCTGCGCCGAGGTCACCACATAGCTCACCCGCAGATTGGCACTCAGGGTTTTGGAAAAACCGCTGAGGTAGGTGACGTGTTCGATCCCGGCCAGGGCCGCGAGCCGCGGAGGCGGGTCCGGGTGCCAGTCGCCGTACAGATCGTCCTCGATGATATGGCAGTCATGACGTTTGGCCAGCTCCAGCAAGCCGTAGGCCTGGGCCGGAGAAAAGGAATGGCCGGTGGGGTTATGCAGCAGGCCTGTGGTCAGATACAGGCTCGGCCGGTGCTGTTCAAACAGCTGCTCCAGCGCTTGCAGATCCAGCCCCTGGGGCGTGCGCTCAAGGGTCACGACCCGTGCCCCGTGCAACGCCAGATTGGCGTGGAAGTTGAAGTAGCAGGGCATGTCCAGCAGCACCGTATCGCCGGGACGCACCCGCAAGCGCAACAACATGTCCAGTGCCTGCACGGTGTTGGCGGTGGTGATGATCTGCTCGACGGCAACGTCCAGGCCCTGGCCCAGCAGTTTTTGCTGGAGTGCCAGACGCAATGGCAGGTAACCCGCCGGATCGCCATAGCCGGTGAGGCGCAGCCCCGGCGAGCGGCTGAGCTGGCGCAGGTGGGTACGCATGGCGCTGGGCTCCAGCCAGCTTTCAGGCAGATGCCCGCTGCCAGGGCGCATGGCGCCGCTGGCGCCGGTCAATGAGCGGCGCAGGACACTGGTCAGGTCTTGCGGCAACAGATCAAGCGCGCTCGCCCGTTCTGCAGCCGCAGCCCTGGCCGCGACAAAGTAGCCAAGGCCCTGGCTTGAAGTGATCCGGCCCTGTCCACGCAAGCGATCGAGAGCCTCAATCAGGGTGAATTTACTGACGCCCCAGCTCAGGGCCATTTCCCTGGCGGAGGGCAGTCTGGCCCCCGGGTTCAGGCGACCTTGGGTAATGGCCTGGTTCAGGGCTTCGACAATCTGCTGGACTTTGGGAGTGCCGGGCTGGAATTCAATCGTGGGGATAGGCATCAATGACCTCGTACTTTACCGGTCATGCTACCAGTAAAGTACGGTCAAGTTGGTCGGGGCTTGATCTGCCCATGCCGGGCTGCGCCACCTAAACTGCGGAACCGCTCGCAGGTGTTCGAGCAATGGTTTCGGGATCTGATAAAGATAATGGCCACACAACTGACACTCGCGTCCTTCCTCTACTTTCTGTTTTTCTGCGCCACCATGACCTTTAGTCCCGGGCCCATGACCTTACTGTTGATGGGCTTCGGCATGCAGCAAGGCTTGAAGCGCTCAATGCCGGTGCAGCTTGGCGCCAGCGCAGCGTATCTGGTGTCGATCCTGATTTTTGCCGTCGGATTTGCCGAGCTGGTCAAGGGCAATCCCCTGATCAGTCGCGTCATTCAATGTATCGGCGTGGCCTATTTGCTGTATCTGGCCTATCGGCAATGGAACAGTCGCGCACTGTTGCTGGAGCGTCCTGCCGAGTCCCTGGACAGCAGCTTCAGGGGGCGTTTCGCCAAGGGGCTGCTCACCGGCTTTGCCAACCCCAAAACCATTGTCATGTTCAGTGCCGTGTTCCCGCAGTTTGCCGGGCAGGGCAGTGCCACCCGGGCGCTGGATCTGGCGGTACTGGGGCTGGTGTTCTTGCTGTTGCAGTTCACCAGCGGCTGCCTGTATTGCTACTTCGGCCAGCGGGTGCGGCGGGTGCTGCAAAGCCCGTCGCGACAAGTTCTGTTGCAACGGGCCACAGCCATCATGCTGTTGGGGGTGGCCATTCTGTTGGCCCGGGGGTTTTAGCGGCTGAGCCTCAGAAACGCAGGGTAGCCCCGGTGGTCAGCCAGCGGTCGCGGTCGCGGTTCAGGGTGCGACCGAGCACCAGGTCCAGATCCACGGCAGAGCCTATGTGGAACCTGGGACCTGTCTGCCAGGACTGCTCGCCGCCTTCTTCGCCGTAGCGTTCGCCAATCAGGGTCAGCGAGTTGGTAACGGCATATTCAAAGCCGCTACCCCAGGTCAGTCGGTGGCTCTGCTTGCCGTCGTTCCAGGCATGGCTCCAGCCGCCGTTAAAATTGAGTCGCAGGGGCGCGAAAGGTTGCCAGGTGAGCGGCAGGTTGAGGTCGGTGCCGTCATAGCTGTGGGCCCGGTTCAGCGCAAAGCGGGCCTCACCCGATAGCGCCAGTTCCAGGCTCTGGTCCAGACTTGAATACAGCTGCGCCTTGAGTTGCGGGCTTAACTGTCGGGCGGTGCCGTCGTTGCTGTGACCTTGCTCTATGGCGCCTCCCCATTGCAGCCAGGGCAGGCTGTGTGAAGTACAGCCCTGGGAAATGACTGCGTTGTGGGTGGCGCTGTGGTGACGGTTGCTGGTGAACCAGGCGTCGATGTTGCATTCGCCGGGGCTGTTGATTGCGCCGTCGTCGACCACGTATGAACCACCGGATGCACAGGTTTTGGAGACCAGGCCAAGGGTCAGGGCGATGCTCATCGAAGCGCCGACCCAATGGCGAACGGCTGCTGAACGGGATACTTCAGTCATGGGTAAAACTCCTGAGTGGATTCGATAAAGGTCAGTTGTTAACCGTTACAACATGAATGCCGGCCGCTCTGGCCCGGCTGATCAGCGCACAGGTGTCATCTCCCCCGGGCAGGGCAATGACCACGTCCGGGCGACTGTCCGTGAGCATGAATCGATTGCGCCGGCGCTCGGCCTGCTTGCCGTACATCTTCCAGTTCGGCGGGTAGCGCACCACATCGACTCCCGCCTCGCGCGCCCAGTCCTCCACGGCGCTGCCCAGATACGGACTGGCGCCGTGAATCAGCACACTCACGCCATTGATGGCCTGGTAGGCATCCAGTACGCGCAGGCACATCAGGGTGTCGGCGTAATGGCGCCCGGCACAGATCAAGAGGCGCACGGGTCAGTGTCCCTGGAGTTGTGGTCGACGAAGCCGTTGAGTTCTGCGCAGCGCTCCAGCACCGGGTAGCCGAGGGCGGCAATATGGTGATGAACCCGCCGATAGTCGCGCAGCACGCGCTGGAAAATATCCCCGGACTCGGCCCAGGCCGTTTTGTCATTCTGCAATTTACGAAAATGCTCGCGACTGGCTTTGGCTTCCAGCTTGCGCACGGTGTCCTTGTGGCTGACCAAGGTGTTGGCTGCCAGCACGTCTTCGCCCATGAAGGCGGTCACTGCCAGGTTCAGGCTGTCCTGCAGGGCCTGGTGCATGGCCTGGATATGGCGCAGCTCGAAGCTGGAAAAGTGCTCGCCACGGCGGGTTCTGCGGATGGCCAGTTGCGCCAGGTTGTTGAGGATGTCGCCGGCATGTTCGAGGTTGATCACGAACATCAGGATTTCCTGGGCGCGGTCGGCGTCATGATCGCTCAGCCCGTCATGGCCTATATCCGCCAGGTAGGCACGAATGGCGGCACTCAGCAGGTCCACCGAGTGATCCAGCTGGCGGACTTTGGCGAAGGCGGCCTGATCGGGCTTCTCGAACAGTTGCAGCACCTGGCTGAGCATCAGCGAGGCCATGTCCGCCAGGCGCAGGGCTTCGCGTACGGCGTTGGACAGCCCGATATTGGCCACTTCCAGCCCGGCTTCATCGAGGTATTGCGGCATGCCGGGATCCACCGGGCTCTGCTGCTCGGCAAACAGCCGGCTCAGCAGGCGCGCCATGGGTTCGGTCAGCCCGATAAACAGCAGCGCCAGGGCGATGTTGAATGCGCTATGCAGATACACCACCAGCTGGGCCGGGCCGATATCGGTTCGGCCCAGCTGTGTGGCAATCAGTGGCAGGCACGGCAGCAACAGCAGGCTGCCGAACAAACGAATCAGCAAGTTGCCCACGGGCAGGCGCCGCGCCACCGGGGAGCCGGCACTGAACACCGAGGGCAAGGCACCACCTATGTTGGCCCCCAGCATCAAGGCCAGCGCCGTCACCGGGGTCATCATGCCGGCACCGGCCATGGAGGCAATGAGCAACACCACCGCCACACTGGAGTGGCAGATCCAGGTCAGCAGGACTGCGACCAGCACCGCAGTGACCAGGTCGCCCTCAAGGCTTTGCATGAGCGCGCGGAACACCGACGTGGCTTCCATATGACCCAGGCTGGCGCTGAGCAGACTCAGGGCCAGGAGCATCAGCCCCAGTCCGATCAGCGCGCAGCCGATGCTTTCAAAGCGTGAGTCATCGCGCAGGCGAAACACCACAAAACCCACCAGCAGTATCACCGGCATCGCCAGTGAAGTGTCGAAACTCAGCAGTTGCACCACCAGGGTCGAACCGATGTTCGCTCCCAGCATCACGGCCAGGGCTGGCGCCAGGCCCAGGGTGCCGGCGGCGGTAAACGAGGTTGCCATCAGGCTGACGGCGGTACTGCTCTGCAGTACGCCAGTAATACCGATTCCGGAAATCAGCGCCATCCAGCGATTGTTCAGGTTGCGCCCCATCCAGTTACGCAGCTGGGTACCAAACCCGCGCAGCAGCGCCGTTGAAATCATATGGGTACCCCACAGCAACAGGGCTATGGCCCCCGCGAGGTTGAGTAACAGAGTGGTTCCCGACATAAGGAATCTCCACATAACAAACATTCATTGTTTTGCGGGCGCCAGACCGGCGCCCGCAGATTCAACTCAGAACCACTGCTTGAAGCGGCGGATGTAGAGGGTCTTCATCAACTGTGCAACGCAGCAGTAGCTGAACAGGGTGGCCACCAGCCAGGGGAAGTACGACAGCGGCAGCGGCTCAAGGCCGACCATGGTGCCCAGCGGCGAGAACGGCACGTAGATGCCCAGCACAATGACAATCAGGGTCATCATGATCACCGGCCATGCGGCAGTGCTCTGGATGAAGGGGATTTTTCGGGTGCGCAGCACGTGCACCACCAGGGTTTGCGAGAGCAGGCCCTCGATGAACCAGCCGGACTGGAACAGGGTCTGCATTTCCACGCTGTTGGCCGAGAACACGTACCACATCAGGGCAAAGGTGGTGATGTCAAAGATCGACGAGGTCGGCCCGATCCAGATCATGAACCGGCCGATGTTTTTCGCATCCCACTTGCGCGGTTTTTGCAGGTACTCCTTGTCCATCTTGTCCCAGGGCAGCGCCAGCTGTGAGATGTCGTACATCAGGTTCTGCAGCAGCAGGTGGATCGACAGCATCGGCAGGAAAGGGATGAAGGCACTCGCCACCAGTACCGAGAACACGTTGCCGAAGTTGGAGCTGGCGGTCATGTTCAGGTACTTCATGATATTGCCGAAGGTTTCGCGGCCTTTGAGCACGCCTTCTTCCAGCACCATCAGGCTCTTTTCCAGGAGGATGATGTCGGCCGACTCTTTGGCGATGTCCGTGCCGCTGTCCACCGAAATGCCCACGTCCGCATCGCGCAGGGCCGGTGCATCGTTAATCCCGTCGCCGAGAAAGCCGACCGTGTGACCATTGGCCTGCAGTGCCTTGAGCACCCGGGACTTCTGCAGCGGAGTGAGCTTGGCGAACACCGTGCGCTGCTCCACCTCCAGTTGCAGCGTGGCGTCGTCCATGGCCTCTATTTCAGGACCGAGCAACGGCGAGCCTGGCTCCAGTTCCACCTGGCGGCAGATTTTACCGGTGACTGTGGCGTTATCGCCGGTCAGTACTTTTACCGCTACCCCTATCGCCTGCAGCGCGGCAATCGCCGGGCCGGCGGTTTCTTTTGGCGGGTCGAGGAAGGTGAGCAAGCCGCGGATGACCAGATCCCGCTCATCGCCGGTGGTGTATTGCTTTTGTGACTGGGCCTTGGGAATTTCACGGGTGGCAACCAGCAGTACCCGGAAGCCGTCTTCGTTGTAGCCGCTGGCCAGCTCCAGCAACTGCTGGCGGCGTAACGGGTCCAGCGCAACACTGGCGGTGCCTTCCATGACATGGGTGCAGATGGCGAGCATTTCCTCTACTGCGCCTTTACATACCAGCAGGTGGTCACCCCGTTTGTCCTTGACCACGACCGTCAGGCGTCGGCGGACGAAGTCGAAAGGCAGTTCATCGACCTTGCGGTAGGCAAACGGCACTTTGAACTTTGGATCCTGTACAGAGAACTGCACCACCGCCTGATCCATCAGGTTGCGCACGCCACTTTGGTGATGGCTGTTGAGCCAGGCCAGGGCCAGTACCGACTCATCGCGCTTGCCGGTGGCGTCCACGTGGTGCTCAAGGATGATGTGATCCTGGGTCAGGGTGCCGGTCTTGTCGGTGCACAACACATCCATCGAACCGAGGTTCTGGATCGCATTCAGGCGCTTGACCACCACTTTGCGTTTGGCCATGGCGGTGGCGCCCTTGGCCAGGTTGGCGCTGACAATCATTGGCAGCATTTCCGGGGTCAGGCCGACCGCCACTGCCAGGGCAAACATTAAGGCATCGCCCCAGTCGCCCTTGGAGAACCCGTTGAGGAAAAACACAATGGGCACCATGACCAGCATGAAGCGGATCAGCAGCCAGCTGACGCTGTTGACTCCCCGATCGAATGCCGTTTGCGAGCGCGAGCCGACGATGGCTTTGGCCAGCGAACCAAAATAGGTCCGGGGGCCGGTGGCAACCACCACGGCGCGGGCTGTACCGCTTACTACGTTGGTGCCCATGAAGCAGATGTTGGGCAGGTCCAGCAGGTTGCTCTGGTCGGCTGCCATGCCGGAGGCGGACTTTTGTGTGACGTCTCCCAGGGTGTCGTATTTCTCCACGGGTAAAGCTTCGCCCGTGAGTACGGCCTGGCTGATAAACAGATCGCGGGATTCAATCAGGCGAATGTCCGCGGGGATCATGTCTCCGGCGGACAGTTGCACGATATCGCCGGCCACCAGATTGCGCATCGGGATTTCAAGCACCCGGGGCCTGGCACCATCCTTTTCGCGGCGCAGTACGGTGGCCGTGGTGCGGACCATGGCCTTGAGCGCTTCGGCGGATTTGGCCGAGCGGTGCTCCTGCCAGAACCGCAGCACGCTGCTGAGGCCGACCATCAACCCGATGATGATGACTTTGGTCAGGTCGCTTTCTTCACCGTCACGCAGCGGAATCCAGTAGTCGGTGAAAAAGCTGATCACCGCCAGGGTCAGCAGGACGTAGATGAAAGGGTTATGCAGTGCCAGCAGGAACTGCACGATCGCATGGGGCGGCTTGTCGTGGGCCACCTCGTTGTAACCCTCCAGTTGCAGGCGTTTCGAGGCCTCGAGCAGGGTCAGGCCGTCGGTGGTGGCCTTGACGTTCGCCAGGGTCGCCGACAGTCCGTTCTGTGCTTCACGTGCGGCACGCATGGACAGTTTTGCACGGTCTGCAGCGCTGTTTTTATCCAGTGCTTTGGGGGTTTTCAATGCGCTCATAGGGGGCTGCTCCTGTCGCCTGTTTTAATCCGGACATACATGCGACTTGTCTTTCTGAAGGCAAGCAGCAGTCGTCCGGTGCGAAAGTCGGCGATCGGTTTAAATAAGTTTTAGGTGCAGTTGTATGTTTCGCTACAACAGCGCTATTAATTAGCGGGCAACAGGAAACTTCCAATCTGGTTCATAAAGAACAGCAGTCAGATAACGATGTTTATCAGGCGGAAGTTAATCGATGGCAGAACTTTCTTTGCAGAAGGTTCTGCGCTCGATTAAACCGTGCTTATCCGGCGCGAGCGGCTGTGTAGAAACTCGGGGCGCGGGCAAGCAGGCGAACGGGGCCACAACACGGAGGGTCCTGGGATTCGTTGATGCTCCAGCGCTGTTCCAGTTGCCCTGTGCCGGGGCTGACCCGCCAATGCACCTGGCGGTGCACAGGTTTTGCGCCGGGAACGGCAGTGGAGAAGGGGGATTGCCGAGCAAAGGCAGGCTCACGGCAGAGCTTGACCCGCATGCTCGAGCTAAAGGCGCGGACGCCAGGTAGTACAAAGGTTTTAAAGGTCATAACACACCTCGTGACCGGACTGATGCCGGGGGAGGTCGTTACGTTGGAGCGTCAGGCTCTAGCGCAATTGACCCCGCCGTGCAGGCGAGTCCTGTCAATGTTTTGGTTAATTGCCCGGAGCTCCGCATTCGCGGTGACCGGACAGCGTCTAGATACTGTGTCCATTGGCTTCTTTTGTGAGGTTTAAAAAAGACCGAAGTAATTCGGCCTGCGCAATCTACTCAGTCAGGTAACTCATGTCAAGGTTAAACAGGCACAAGTAAGGGCGGTACAGCCAATGTTCAGAAACGGGAAAGTGTATTTAAAACAGTCACCGCTTGAATATGGCAATAATAAAACTCAATAGCCGAAGAGTGGGGCGCCGAAGTGTGCTGTCAGCAAACGCCATGTAAGGCATTGAAGTTCAAAAGCACGGGTTGCATCCGGGCTGTAGCTGCGGCTGCTGCCCGATGGTGCTGCCATCACCTAAACGCTATAACTGCACGGATAATCTATAGGTTTGGGTTATATTAGGGGCTGTTTCAGCCCCGTATCGAGATTGGTTTTGTCGACTATTGACCCCGCAGCAACGCAGGTTTCAGCCATTGCATTAACTCAGGTTCAAACGCCTGTTGCGCTTTACCTTGCGCGTCTTGCGCCATCGAGCCGTCAGACCATGCGTTATGTATTGCAGGAGGCGGCGGATCGCCTGGGGGCTGAGGATGTCGCCATCGATGAGTTTCCGTGGCATCAACTGCAGCCGGGGCATATCACCGCGCTGGTGTCTGCACTGCGCGCAGATGGCTATGCGCCTAATACCTCCTCGCTGTACGTGAATGCCATCCGCGGCGTGATGAATCAGGCCTGGCAACAAAGCCTGATCACCCAGGATCATTTGTTGAAGATCCGTGCGGTAAAGGCGGGAGGTGGTTCGCGTCTGACCAAGGGCCGTAATCTACGCCGTACTCTGATTCGTGAACTGATGGATGTCTGTGCTGCCGACCCGCGCCCCCAGGGCTTGAGGGATGCGGCGATCATTGCAATTTTGTATGGCTCGGGGATGCGCAAGTCGGAATCGGTGAACATGGACCTGTGGCAGGTGAATGTTGAGGAGCGCAGTCTGCGGGTGGTGGGTAAAGGCAACAAGGAGCTGATCAAGTTCGCTCCGGCCTGGGCCTTTGAAAAGCTCGAGCAGTGGCTGGCGTTTCGACGGGACAACCTGCCGGACGGAGCCAGTGACGACGACTTCTTGTTCAACCGGATTCGTCGCGGCAATCACATCACCCGCGAGCGCCTTACCAAGCATGCGATTTACTACATCGCCAAACAGCGCGGCCGGCAGGTCGGGGTCGACATCATGCCCCATGACTTTCGCCGTTCATTCATCACCCGGGTGATCGAAGAGTACGACGTTTCCATTGCGCAAAAACTGGCCCACCACGCCAACATTGCGACCACCGTCAGCTATGACGTGCGCGATGACAATGAGCGGCGCAATGTGACTGACCGCTTTATGTTGTGACTGGCAACGCCCAGCCCGCAGCACTGAAAAAACAATGAACCCTCGCGGCATGCCCCCACCTAAAGCTTTACAACCTGGGAGGTGATGCATGCAAATCGAGCAAATTTGGGTCGTACTGGCCATTATCCTGCTGCTGATCGAGTTCTGGACCATCAGCCGCGTGCTTAAAAGCGCAGCCCCTGCAAGCAGTCGGCTGATGTGGGTGGCGGTCATTATCTTCGTGCCATTATTCGGCATGCTGGCGTGGCTGGTGGCTGGGTCGAAAAAGCACAGAAGGGATTCGTCTTCGGTCTCGAGGTGAGCCGCAAGAGCGTTATGAATAAACCCAAGCTGCAGGAGCAAACTCGCTCCTGCAGGGGGCTTGCCGACTCAGGTATTGGTCTTCAGCTTGGTCCACAGGCGCGTGGTGAGCCGGGCAATTTTGGCCGGCAGGTCCTCGACCGTGAACAGTGTGTCTATCACTTCTTTCGACGGATAGATGGCAGGGTCCTGTTTCACCTCTGACGAGAGATAGGCATCCGCTGCAAGGTTGGGGTTGGCGTAGTGGATGTTGTTGCTGATATCGGCAATCACCTGGGGCGTGAGCAGGTAGTTCATGTAGGTGTAGGCGTTCTTTTCATGGGGCGCGCTTTTGGGCATGACCACCATGTCCATCCACAAGGTGGAGCCTTCCCTGGGGACCGAGTAAGCGATGTTGATCCCGTTCCTGGCTTCCTTGGCACTGGCGGCAGCCTGCACCACATCGCCGTTAAAACCTATCACTGCACAGATATTGCCGTTGGCCAGATCGCTGATGTACTTCGATGCGTGAAAGTACTGAACGTAAGGCCGGATTTTCAGCAGAGCCTGTTCGGCTTTCTTGTAGTCTTGCGGGTCATGGCTGTGGTGCGGCAGGCCTAGATAGTTAAGGGTGACAGGTAGCACCTGGGTCGGGTTGTCGATGATTGCGACGCCGCACTGGCTCAGCTTCTTGATGTTGTTTTCATCAAAAAACAGGCTCCAGGACTGCGTGACATCGGTGGTACCGAAGATCTGCTTGATCTTGTCCACGTTATAGCCGATGCCTGCAGTACCCCACATGTAGGGGAAGCCGTACTGGTTGCCCGGGTCGTTCACCTCGAGCTTTTTCATCAGCACCGGGTCGAGGTTTTTCCAGTTGGGCAACTGGCTGCGGTCGAGCTTTTGTATGGCCCCCGCCTTGATCAGCCGGGACAGGAAGTGGTTGGACGGGCTGACCACGTCATAACCGGTGTTGCCGGTCATCAACTTGGACTCCAGCACTTCGTTGCTGTCGTGGATATCGTAAGTCGTCTTGATCCCCGTTTGCCTGGTAAACGAGGGCAGGGTGTCATCCGCGATATAGCCGTTCCAGTTGGAGATATTGACTGTCTCGTCTGCGTAGCTGGCTGCCGAAAACGCGGCCAGCATGACCGCCAGGGAAATCGTGTTGATGTGCATGTTCAATCACCTTTTCGAGGAGCTTTTATTTTTTTCGTCACAGTGCATCAGATTTCGGTTCTGGCCCTGACCGCTTCCACGCGCATGCGCAACACGGCGCCGATGTCGAAGAACGGTCGCGGCGGTAGCCAGCCCGGCCGTGCCCGGTCCATGACTGACTGCAACAGCGGGGAGCTGGCGCCACTGGCCATTTCCGCCAGCAACCGGCCCCACAGGGTGCCGCGTGCCACGCCGGAGCCATTGCAGCCGGCGACGGCAAACACCCGTTCCTGGACCTTGGCGAAATAAGGCTGGCCGCTGCGTGTGGCGCTCAGGTGGCCGGTCCAGGTGTAGTCAATGTCTTGTTCGGTGAGCCCCGGGAAGCGTCGTTGCAAGCCCAGCGCGTGGTGTTTGCGCCGCTGTATCAAATTGCTGTCGGACAGGTCTTTGGTACGGTATTCGGCGGTGTTGCGGATCATCACCCGGCGGTCCGGAGTCAGGCGTACGGTTGCGCCGAGGGGGCGCGTGGAAAGTACGCCCCAGGGCTCGACGCTGCCGATGGCCGCGTACTCCCGGTCTGACAGGGGACGGGTCAGGCTGGCGCTGAGTTCCATGGGGAAGGTGGCGCTGTTGTCGATCCCGGCGCGCGGAATGAAAGCGTTGAGGCACACCAGAACCTGTCCGGCCTCGATGCTGCCTTGGGTGCCAATGGCACGCACGCCGCCGCGCACGGGTTCGAGGCCGCTGATCTCGGTGTTCTCGAATACGGTGACATTGGCTGGCAGTGCATCCAGCAGGCCTTTGACGTACTTCGCCGGCTGCAGCAGAGCGTTGCCATTACCGCACCAGATCGCCGCCCGATAGTGACGGGTCCCCAGTTTTTGGGCGAGTTGCCCGCCCTCCAGAAACTGTGCCGAGGCCCCCACGGCACTGAGGGTTTTGAGCTTGGCTTCGATGTGGGTCAGTTTGGCGGGATCATTGACCGCGAAGTAGTAACCCGAATCGCGGTATTCGCACTCAATGCCGTGGCGGCTGATGCGCTTGCGTACTTCTTCGCCGGCGGCGCAGCCGATTGCAGAGTCGACCTCAAAACCGGCGAAGCCGCTGTGGCCGAGCAGCTCATCATCGCCGGGGTTTTCGTGGGACACCGCGTAGCCGGAGTTGCGCGCTGAGGCCCCCTGGGCTGCGCGCTGCCGATCGACCACGACGATACGCGCCTCAGGGTACATTTCTGCCAGGGAATGGGCGGCACTGAGCCCGGTGATACCGGCGCCAATAATCAGCCAGTCAGCTTTTTCCGGCCCCTTGAGGTGATCGCGGCCCGGGGAGGTTCCTGCCAGGGCAATCCAGCCACATTGATTTTTCACGTAACACCTCATTCAACGGTTGCGGCGCCTCCTGCTTGGGTGAATACATGCGCAAATCGCATGGCTGTTATCAGGTGGCGCCCTCTATAGCTGGAATTTATGACGAACACGGTGATATAACCAACGTTATAAATTCATTGATCGATTCCAAAAATGCATGGATACAATTAGCCACGTACCGTCTCTACAGGGCCTGCAGGCGCTGGTTGCAGTTGCCGATTCGGGCAGCTTCACCCTAGCGGCGCAGGCGCTGTGTCTGACCCAGAGCGCAGTCAGTCGCAAGATCCAGCAACTGGAAGGGCATTTCGGTGTACCGCTGTTCGCCAGAAACAGTCGCAGCGTGCACCTGACGGCTGAAGGCGAAGAGGTGCTGGGCAGCGCGCGCACCATTCTTGCGCAGTTGCGGGCGCTGGAAGACCGGCTTTCACCGCAAAAGCGTCCGTTTCGTATCCGCATGCACGTCTCCCTGGCCGTGCGCTGGTTACTGCCCAAGCTCAGTGACTTCTACTTGCAGCATCCGGACATAGCCCTGTCGATCGAAACCGTTGCCACCGAGATCGTTGAGCCCGCCAGCGACAGTGATGCCTACATCCTCTATCTGCCGGAGCCCCGCGCTGACCCGGCCTGTCTGGTGCTGTTCGATGAGGCACTGGTGCCGGTTTGCTCCCCGGATCTGGGGCCGCTGACGTCAATGGATGACCTGGCAGGTTTCCCGTTGCTGCACCGTTCGGCCGACAAGCAGGCGTGGATCGACTGGCTGTCAGCCAATCACGGCAACCCCCTGGAGAGCTATCGTCACATCCCGTTCAACCTCGATGAGCTGGCACTGGATGCTGCGGCCCGGGGGCTTGGGGTCGCAGTGACGGACATGACCCTGGCCGATGAGTCGATCCAGCGCGGGGTGCTGGTGATTCCGTTTGGCGAGCCATTGAAAACCGGCGGCAATTACTCGTTGTGCCCACAGCCCCTGGCGGCCGGACACCCGGCCTGTTCCCGGGTGCTGCAGTGGTTCGCGGAGCAGGCGCAACATGCTAGGGTGCCAGGTGCTTGAGCATGATGACGGTGCGTTCGGCACCGTGGAATTCGTCGCGGATTTTTTCAAAACCCAGGCGGGCGTAAAAGCCTTCGGCGGTGATCGAAGAGGGCACCCTTAACTCTTGCAGGCCGTGCTGCCCTGCAACGGATTCGATTCTGGCCATAAGCTGCTTGCCGATTCCCGTGCCCTGGTGGCCGGGAGCGACGAATACACTGCGAATTACCTGCTGGTCCAGGCTTGCCGTTGCGACCACGGCCCCATCAAGAATTGCCACATAGACTTGACGTTGGATGATCAAGCCCAGGATCTGTGGGGCCGCAAAGCTTTGCTCCACCCGGGCGATGACGTCGGGCGGGTAGTCCAGGGCATTGGACTGGCGAAGTGCAGCGATCACCACCTTGCTGATGGCCGCTGCATCTTCGGCACGGGCAGCTCGAACCAGAACGCTCATAAGTGATTTATCCGTTGTGATGGTATTGGCGAACTACTTTAGACCTTGCTGCCGACGTCGGCCGCTCTTGATAGCTCAGTCAAATTTTGTAATAAGTCTGTTGCTCAGAAAACTCTGATTGCGCTGTAGGATTGCATCCCCAATTAACGGGGTCAGCTGGTCTTCTGCGCCATTGCCGTCGCTGATCGCCACGTCGCCGGTCTGGTAAGTCCAGGCGGGTACCAGATCGGCAACGTTACTGCGGTTGATCTGGTCCAGTGCGGCAAAGCGGCCGCCACCTTCGTCATTACCGTAGTGTGCCCAGTCTTTCTGGGCATTAGCCGGGTCGACCTTGGTCAGGCCCGGGCCGTCGCCGGTAGCCGACACCGTGGCGTGGGGTAGAAACATGCCCCAGAAACCGCCAGCGATGGCCACTGCCAGCACCGCGCCCAGCGCGTAACCCCCGTTCCCGCTCAGGCCGTTGGCCTTGCGCAGAGAAGGGTAAGCCAGCGCCACCACCAGGCTCAGCACGGCCAGGGCGAACAGGCGCGAAACCAGCGGCCAGAACACCAGCCCGGCATCCAGCAGGGCCCAGACAATCGACGCAACCATCACGGCAGCGAACAGCCAGGCGCCTGAAAGGCGTTGTTTGAACATTAATACCGACGCGGCAATCATTCCGAGACCGGCCAGCAGGAAATACAGGCTGCCGCCAAGGGTGGCGAGATAGCCGCCGCCGGCGACGAACAGCAATCCGAAAACCAGCACGCCGAGGGCTGCGACCCAAACGGGCCAGCGGCTCACGGAGGCCGAAGGTTGAGAATTATTCATGGTGCATGACCCTACTGATGCATGAGCGATTGAGGTGGGAGCAGCCTATTAGGTATAGCTGTTTCCATTACAGAGTGGCTGGGGAAGCCTTTGCAGCGCCTGGTGCCTTATGGAGCAGGGCGAGACAACCGGCAGAAGTCATAGATAGCTATGTACTAAACGGTTAGTTCCGTAACTTTAACAAAAAAACACGCCCTGCGACAAATTGTCCGCGCAAACCGCAGCAAGCCAGTGGCGAGCGCTTTCCGATCCTGACCTCGGCGGCTCTCTCGCGGGAGCCGGGGATGCAGGTAGCGGCGGGGCAGAGGTTGATGGCCATGCATCGCAGGCATCATCGATGCCCGGATGCGCGAAGCACTGGCGGCGCAGCGTGCAGCAGTTACGCAACTGGAGCACAGGCAGCAGGTACAGCACGCCCGGTGCGTTAAGCGAGAGAAATGCGCTCAGGCATTGGGGCAGCCTGCGGTGGAAGGCATGGAAGTATCTGGAGTGGCGGCCGCGTTGGGGGCGTAAATCGCCAGGCTTAGGTGCACCGGGGTTCCAGATGGAGCCGTCGGACAGCAAGGGGAAAGGGCTGCCGAACCTGATGCCAAGGGTCATTATTATAACTATACTAAATAGTTCTTTAGTTTAGTTATATCTAGAATGCATATATAAGCCTAAGACTACTCGCAGTTGAAAAGGCCGCGAATACGTACTATTGAGGCCGGTTCAAAGGGAGAAACCGCGACAAAACACTCGGTTTGCCATCTTTGAGACTGCACGGCCTGACGTGCTACAGGCTGGCTCCAGGGCGGATAAACACGAAATGCGCGCTTGCCGCCGCGACCATTGATGGCAAACACACCGCGCGACAACAAGGTCTCACGATCAAAAACGAACTGTCCGCAGCGTCCTTCAGTAGACACATGAACCACCACGAAATCGATGTCATCCGCGCTATCCAGTGGTGCAATTTCGCCGCCTGGGCAAGGTCGTTTCCACAGGGTGACGAACTGGCCGACCTTGGTTGGCGTCACTTTGGCTACCCTGAAGACAACCTTGCGACCTGCAAGAGTAAAGCGCAAACCGCCATATTCCCGGGCTTCACTGTCTACCGAGTAATCAACCGGATGCGCTAAGGCAGCGTTCAAATACAGGCTCTCGATAGCTGTCAGCAAAGGCTGTGGGAGGATCATGTGCGGTACGCCATCAGGTATTCAGCATGACCTGTCTGCTCGTCAATTTGTTCGCGGACCACATCAAAACCCTGTGAGCGATAAAAGGCCAGGCTGGGCGCATTCTCTTTGTAAACCGCAAGGCTCAACTCACCACGAAGGTTTTTCGCGTGCTCAAGCAACTGTTTGCCCAGGCCTTTGCCTTGATGAGCCGGATCAACAAACAGCGCGGCCAGTTGATTGCCCAGCAAGGAGCAAAACCCCTGGACGCTGGATTGGTCTTCAAACACATAGGTCTCAGATGCCGGGATGTAAACATCACGCATCGTTGCTGTATGGGATTGCCAGTAAGCCGCGTCGATAAAGTCATGAGCCTTGATCGATGCGCTCAGCCAGATTTCCACAACAGGTTCCATGTCGTGTAGTTCAAATGCTCTGATCATTTGTCATTCCATTGTGGTGTTGGCCGACAAGCTTAATGCAAAGCCAGCAATTAGAGCGCGTCAGGGTATTGTTGCAGGCATCGAAATGCGGGGATCGTTCGAGAGAGGAATTTCCAGCCTTGAAATCTGACCTCCACTGACCCTGACACACCAATACGATAGTTCGCATAATGTATATTATGTTAAACCAGATGCTATGTTAGAAATGTTCATGAGGTTCATAAGGTACTGATTCGACAAACTCGCTTCTGACGTCCAATCTCTCAACGGGCCATGTCCTTCGTGTTCATGGCGAGACATGGAATAAGGTGGCTGCCGATGAAGCTGATTCAATGCCGTTTATCTTCAGGTCAACGTGTGCCGCTGCTCGTGCAGACTGGAGATGCGGCGCCGTTACCCATACTTGTCCCGTTCATCTACGTTCAACTCAAGCTAAGGTCTCGCGCTTACAGCACTGCTGCGGCACATCTGCGCGCGATCCAGGCTTTCTATATCTATGCCCAAAGCCGTGACCTCAACATTGATGACGCCATCTTGGCCTGCCACTTCGAGGCGATTTTGGCTTTGTTGGACGGTTACGCCATCTGGCTCCAAAGCGGCCGTCAAGCCGACAACCTGGTCGCCCGAATCGGCAAAGCTGAAACGGCACCTTTTCCGCAGATCGATCCGCGTACCCGTGACCAGTACCTGCGGTTGCTGAAGCAGTACCTGTCCTGGTGCGTCACCCGTTACATTCCGCGCGCCCGTCTGAACTCAACCACCCTGGCTAACATCGAATCGGTATTTGCAGATGTCGCCGACGTCATTGAGCGGCGCTTTGAGAGCCATATCATCAATGCCCGGCCAGACCGCACTCGTTACCGAAGCCTGACAGGTACTCAACTCCAGATCATTCGCACACTTATTCGCCCGGGCGACGCAGAGAATCCGTTTCCGGAACGACTGCAGTTGCGCAATTGGCTAATGATTGAATTGCTGCTGGAGACCGGTATCCGCCGCGGAGAGCTTCTGAAGCTCTACACCACGGACATCAATCACGGATCTCAGCATGCCTATGTCAGCATCAATGATCGCGAACATGATCCCGGAGACCCTCGTGCTGAAGAGCCCGCGCTGAAAACGCACGGACGGACCGTAGGTATCTCAGCGCAGTTGTATGAGGTCTACGAGCGTTATATCCAAGGCGAGCGACGCCCCCTGCGTGATGGCAAACCGATGAAATTGCTGTACCGCTATTTGTTCATCTCTGACCGAGGTCGACCGCTGTCGATCCGCGCGTTGTCGAACGTCTTTGATCGGCTGTTTCTGACCATTGAACTGGCTCATCCAGGGTTGTTGCCTACACTTTCTGCGCATGACTTTCGCCACACCTTTGCCGACCAGTTTTTGGCTTACCTGGTCAAGAAGCGTGGGTATGACCTCGAGCGGGCTACGGACGAACTCCGACGTGTCTGCGGTTGGTCTGACACTTCGACGATGCCACGCCGTTATGCAAGTCGTTATCTAGCCGAGTCGGCCAACCTCCACAACGCCCAGCGTGCCTCGGCAGCCTGGAGCCGACTTGACAGTTAAGGAGGTTCGCCGTGACCAAATCAGCCGATCAAGAACACGCTTCACCCTCCTCCTCTTTTCCGGCCTACGTGTTCGAGGGCCCGGCTCAGGTTGCGATTCGAACTCGCACTAATGACCAGCCAAAGTACGTCGATACTCGATTGAGCGTTTGGACGTGGTATGACGGCGGAACGGCTATGAAAATAGATTGGGCTGCGCTCCACCTGAATCCTAACCTCATGCAAATCGCCAAAGCGTTTGTGGCCTATGCACTGGAGAAGTACGCACCGGTAACGGCATTCAAAGCATCCGGGTTGTTCGGGCGACTATCTGAGAGCGATATTTCAGCTAAGGAAACTCTGAAAAGGACTTCCAAATCTGGTGAAATACGCCTGTCCCACGAACTGAACGGTTGAGCCCCGATGAAGCAAATGTCTTTCGCTGATGCCGAGTACGCAGGCAAACGTAAGCAGAC